>JASIEW010000074.1 GCA_030045755.1 Nitrososphaerales archaeon | reverse complement strand
GTCACAATCTGGCCGTGGTCGATTATCGAGAGGCGTCCGCAGAGCTTGTCTGCCTCCTCCAGGTACTGTGTCGTAAGGAAGATCGATATTCCCTCCTCCTTGTTCAGCTTGCTCAGGTGCTTCCAGATGGTCGCCCTCGACTGGGGGTCCAGCCCGGTAGTGGGTTCGTCTAGGAAAAGCAGTTTCGGCCTGTGAACGAGCGAGGATGCGAGGTCGAGTCTCTTCTTCATTCCTCCGGAATAGAACGCGGCCCGCTTGTTGGCGACGTCAGAGAGCTCCACCAGTCTGAGAAGCTCGTCCACTCTGTCGTCGAGCTCCTTGCCCTTCATCTGGTGAAGGTTCCCCTGCAGGATCATGTTCTCCCGCCCTGTCAGGTCGCCGTCGACGACCGTCTCCTGCGCTTCCACGCCGATTTGGGTTCGTATCTCTTTCTGGCTCTTGTCCAGGTCCATCCCGAGCACGCTCACTTTCCCCGACGTCCTCCTGAGGAGGGTCGTCAGGACCTTGATGGTGGTGCTCTTCCCTGCGCCGTTGGGCCCGAGAAAACCGAAGACCTCTCCCTCGTTCACCGTGAAATCAATACCGTCGACAGCCTTCGTGCCGTCGGAGTAGACGACCACAAGACCCTGAACGTTCAGAACGTCGGTCAACTTTGACACGCCACTAGAGTTGCGGATTTAAGCCTATCTAATACGATATCTAATGACATATCTAATACGACTTAAATAAGCCAATCGAGGCCTTACCCGGCGTGGCTCCGAGGGCTGCTCCGAGGCGATGGCTGCATCCTCAGTCGGTGCCGCGCGGCTTTCTCAGGCTCTACATCTTGACCCTGCTCTCCAGGGGGCCTTCTACCGGGTATTCGATGATACAGACGATCGAGGAGAAGTCTGAAGGAGCCTGGAGGCCGGGACCTGGAACCATGTACCCTCTGCTGAAGAGCCTCGTCACGGAGGGCCTTGCCAAGGGGGCGGGCCCGGCAGGGCGGATGGGTGGCCGGAGGTACGTGCTCACTGCAAAGGGCAGGCGGAAGCTCGAAGAGATGCGGAGGACCATAGCGAGCATGGGGAAGATGGAAAAGGCTCTCATGGGACTCTTTACCGATGTTCTCCCGGGCGACGTGTACATTCAGATGATGCTCAGCAGATACAAGAGAGGGATGGAGATCTTCAGGCAGAAGGCGGCGGAAGTCTCCAAGCAAGAAAGGGAGGCTGCCCTGAGTGAACTCCGAGTCTTCATGGACGCACAAATCAAGTGGATAGACTCTCAGCTCAAGCGCGACCATGCTCCGAGCCGCTTCTGAGGCCCCGCCCCAGACCAACGATACCTAGATTTATGCCGACTCTCTCGGCGTGATGTGCCACGACCAACGAGGAGGACCAAAATCGTATGCACGATAGGGCCTTCCAGCCGTGGCCCCGAGACTGTCAGAGAGCTGATCTCCAAAGTTGACGTCTTCAGGATAAACTTCTCGCATGGGGACAGGAAGAGCCACCTCGAAGAGATAAGGACAATCAGGAACGAAGCAAAGAGGTCGAGAAGGACCGTAGCGATATTGCAGGACCTGCCTGGTCCCAAGATCAGAGTGGGGAAGATCGCGGGCGGGTCAGTCGATCTCATCCGTGGCTCGCGAGTGGTTCTGAACGGCTCCGGCGCCGAAGGAGGCTCGTCAGGGTTCTCCGTCAACAATCCCGACCTTCTAAGGGCCGTGAGGAGCGGGGATTTGCTCCACCTCGCCGACGGCGTGATCAGGCTCAGGGTAGATGGTAAGACCGGAGACGGCGTGACCTGCACGGTGGTCGCAGGAGGAGTGCTGAGCTCGGGAAAGGGCGTCAACGCACCCGGCGTGAGGCTCAAGCTGCAATACCCCACGAAGAGCGACATCGAGCACCTGAAGTTCGGAGTCCGTCAGCACGTGGACTTTGTAGCCATCTCCTTCGTGAGGTCCCAGGCGGACGTGCGCGCGGTGAGGAAGCTCATACCTTCCGGCGGTCCCATGCTGATCTCGAAGATAGAGAAGAAGGAAGCCATCCGAAACTTCGACCGCATCCTCGAGGAGTCAGACGGTATCATGGTGGCGAGGGGTGACCTGGGGATAGAAGCGCCCATCGAGACGGTCCCCGCGATACAGAAGAGGATTATCAGAAAGTGCAACAGGGTGGGCAAGCCAGTCATCGTGGCCACCCAAATGCTGGTCAGCATGGTCAGCTCTCCAGTCCCTAGCAGGGCCGAGGTGTCGGACGTTTCGACAGCCGTCCTGGACGGGACAGACGCGGTGATGCTATCGGACGAGACCACCGTAGGCAGGTACCCAGTGGAGTCGGTGCTGATGCTGGACAAGATCGCACGGTCAACCGAGGCATCTCTCGTCTCCTACGCGAGGCCCGCGGCCGAAGCAGAATCGAGAGAGACAGCAGAAGCCATAGGGAGGGCGGCGTGCAGGTTGGCCGAGTACGTCGGTGCCAAGGCAATCGTGGCCCCAACTCAGACGGGCTCAACGGCGCGAAGGGTGGCCATGTACAGACCGAGGCAACCGATCGTCGCGCTCTGCACGGAGTCCCGCGTCACGCGAACGATGAAGCTGTACAGGGGCGTGATCCCCGTCCTGTCCAAGCCTGCAAGGTCGATAGACACGCTCTTCCAGCTCGCCGACGCGGCGGCGCAGCGGCTCGGACTCGCACGAAAGGGCGACCGCATCGTAGTCACTTCAGGGACGCCGGGCATGGGCGGGACGACCAATCTGATCAGGGTCTCGGTCGTCGGAACCCCCGCTTGAGCTTGGTCACCTGACGAAGTCGAGCAGCGTCGGGTCCTTCGGCTTCTTACCTCTCGGTCTCTCGGCTTTTGTCTCGACGAGCTTCCTCATCCTGCTCTCCTTCGAAAGAGTGCTGTAGTAGTAGGACTCGTCCACCGTTCCCTCGGCGAGTAAGATGACCACCCTTCCTTCCGTCGTCCTCCCGGTCCGCCCTCTCCTCTGGATGTACCTGATCTCTGAGGGGACAGCCTCGTAGAAGACCACCAGGTCAACGTCGGGCACGTGGAGGCCCTCCTCTCCGATGCTGCTGCTTACGAGCACTTGGAAGTCGCCCCTGCGGAACTGCTCCAGGGCCGCGGACTGCGTCGCCTGGTCCATGCCTTTGCTTCCATCCCTGTCTGATTGGCCGACGAACCTCCTTGCGGTCAGGCCCGCGTTCTCCAGCCCTCTGACGATGTCCTCTATCGTATCCCTGTATTGGGTGAACACGATCACTTTCGAGTCGTGCTTCCTCTCAATCTGCGAGCTGATGACCCTCAGCATCGCGCCCATCTTCTGGTGAGGAATCCCCGAGATCTTTTCGGCCTCCGACTCTATCGCCAGCCACTTCGGGTCCTTCAGGAGAGACGAGATCGCCTTTCCGTTGTCCGGCCTCTGTCTCAGTTTCTGAAGATACCTGTTGAGCGTTGGCGAGCCCTGCGTCTCCACCATCTCCAGGGCGTGCAGGATGGCTACCGCCTGCGCCTGGTTGATGACCGCGCCGAAGATGTACCCTTTCTGGCCGCCGCTCGCCTGCGCAGCCCGGAGGCGCGCAGTGATCGCGGTCCTCGCCTCGAGCAGAGCCTTCTTCGAGACCTTGTCGCTCCGCAGAAATCCTCCGTTCAACAACCTCTTCACCTTGTCGTTGTACAGCTCCCTCAGCCTGAGAGTCACTTCGTAGTACTCGTCTGGCACCTTCACACGGACCGTTTCGATCGCCGTCTTCTCGACGTACGCCTTCACGTCCTCGCTATCTTCGGACCTCGCCTCAACCGACTCGATGAAGAGGTTCTTCTTGATCTCGTTCACCCTCTCCCTCGATGCGCCGGGCGACGCCGTGAGTCCGAGTATTCGCGGCGACCTCGCTTCCTCCTGGTATGCCTTTGCGAGCTTCGTGTACGTGTAGTCCTTGACGCACCTGTGTGCCTCGTCGAAGACCATCAGGACCACGTCGCGCAGGGAAACCCTCCCATGACTAGCGTCGTTGTACACCGTCTGGGGGGTGGCGAATATCGCCCGGGCCCTCAGCCACAGCAACTCCCTCTCGCCCGGGTCGACGGTTCCGGTCAGAGCCACGAGCTCGTTCTCGGCGAGTCCCATCTCTTGTCTGAATGTCTCATGGTGCTGCAGCACGAGGGGCCTGGTGGGGGCGAGGACGACCACCTTCGAGCCCGGATGCCTCTGGAGCAGTCTGGACGCGATCATCATGGCGATCATCGTCTTCCCGAGACCGGTGGGAAGGACGACGAGGGTGTTCCTTGACTCGGCCACCTCGGCGATCTTCGCCTGATACGCTCTGGGCTCCAACTTTTGCGGCTGCAAAAACCGAGAGACTGGGACGGCCGCATCGACTAAAAGGCTTGTCTTGTCGATTCGGGAAATCTCGCAAGGCTCTCTATTTCGTAGATATACGCAGCGAGTATGAAGCTAGACAGGTCACATCAGCATAAGTATCCCGGCGCGAACACACCCCTCAGGATGAGCTCTCGGCCAACAGGTGGAGGTAGTGCCGATGCGGATTAGCAGGCTCAAGTTTGCGATTCTCGTCTGCATGTCCATCTTCGGCTTGTGGGCCTCGGGCATGGTCGTAGTGATATTCTACCTGCTGAAGGAGGCTCTTCCATTCTGCGGGATGGGAACGGGCCCCGGGGTGGTCATCAACTGCGACAGAGTCCTCAGCAGTCCGTACAGCGAGGTCTTTGGAGTTCCGCTCGAGCTACTTGCAGTGTTCTATTTCGTGGTCAATATCTCCCTGGTCTACCTCATCGCTTTCGGAAACGAGAGAATCTTCAACGTCTCCCTCGACATCCTGTTCGTCTGGCGCTTCATCGGAATCACGGTAGTACCCTACCTGCTGTTCGTCGAACTCTTCATCCTGAAGGCGATATGCATCTACTGTACGATAATGCACACGGCCATAGTCATCGACTTCGTAATCATCAGTTACCTCCTGTTCTTCAAGCAAGACCAGTTCTTTGGAACCGATGCGGAGCCCCTCGGGGCTCCTGTCGAGCCTGTGGTTCAGCCCGCCTGAGCTATTGCCGTCATCCTCTCGCGCTTGCCTTGAGCATTAGCCACGTCGAAGAGACTTTCCGCGGTGCCGCACTACGAGTTTTGCCCCAACCTTTTATGCATGTTTTGCACTGCTTCCAACCATGGGCAGCCAGCCCTTCTATCTGGGGGTGGTGATGGGGTTCGCAGCCGTGCTGATATTGGCTTCTCTCTTCGACAAGGTGGGCAACGTGATGTTCAGGAAGGGGCTCGCGAAGCCCTTCTTCGTAAGGGGCAGGAGGATCCACCACAGAGACGTTCTCTACTTCGCATTCCCGGCCGCATACACCATCATCGTGTCTCTGATCGTGCTGGGGTTCGTCCACGTGGTCTGGAGCGCATTCTGGACCGGCATCGAAACGACCTTCTTCATAGCTGTGGGCTGTTTCGCTCTTGACCTGGCGCTCGACAGGATGTCGTCTAGCGTGCGCGAGAAGGCTCTGCTCCACCACGAGTGGATCTATCTACTCATACCTGCGTATGCCTTCACCCACGTCCTAGTCGTACTGCCTTAGGCCCCGGCCTCTGGCACGCCGGACGCATTGAGGCGGCCGCAGAAATATTAGCCCCCTGACTGAGGACACGCTCCTTGCAAAGCGCGCTGAACTGGCTTCTAGAGCCGTCTCAGCCAGCCGTCCGCTTTCTCGCAATGAGGGACCTCCTGGAGGGGGCGAGCGTGGCTGACCTCCGGAGTGCGAGGCGCGACGTGGCCTCGAAGGGATGGGCGGCCGACATACTCTCGGCGCAGAAGCCCGGTGGATACTGGGTCGAAGCAGAGAAGCTCTATCGACCGAAGTACATCTCCACGAACTGGATGTTGCTCACCCTCTCAGACCTTGGCTTGACCAGGGAAGACCCCAGGATAGAGCGGGCCTGTTCTATCTGGATGGACCGGTTCTTCAAAGCTGACGGTGGCTTCAACGCAGACGGGGCCACAAAGAAGAGCGAGCACTGCCTGACGGGCAATACGGCTAGGGCCCTCGTCAAGTTCGGATATGCTGACGAGCCGAGAGTGAAGAGCGCCTTCGAATGGCTCGTGAGGACCCAGAAGGCGAACGGGGGCTGGCACTGCTGGGCCAACAGCGGCACCATCGACAGCTGGGAAGGCCTGAGCGCCTTCGCCGTGTATCCCCGCCAGAAGTGGACAAGAGGCATGAAGAACGCTGTCGAGCGGGGTGCGGAGTTCTACCTGTCCCGCGAGCTGTCCAAGCAGGGGAAACGCTACGACCCATGGTTCCGCTTCCACTTCCCGTACCACTACTACTACGACCTGCTGGTGGGGCTCGACTTCATGACCGCGCTCGGGTACTCAGACGACAGACGGCTGCAGCCCGCAGCGTCCTATCTCAAGAAGAAGAGGAGGAAGGACGGGCGGTGGAATCTGGACGCGATTCACCCAGACCTTGAGAACGACGGGAAGCTGCCCGACTGGTGGGCAAGGTACGGGAAGAGGTACCATCCCTTCGCCTTGGAGGAGGCCGGTCGCCCGAGCAAGATGATCACATTGAGAGCCCTCGTAGTCTTGAAGAGGTTGGGCGACTTCGGTGGTTGACCTCGGACCGACTCTCGGGCGTCGGCTCCACATGGCTGGGGCCAGCTCCTGGTTCGAGACTTCGTTCTCATAGACGAGAACCGCTACAACCAATTAAATAATGACCTCCGTCAGGTTCAGATGGACGGAATTGAAGTTCGAAAAAATACTCGTACCGTTCGACGGCTCTGACTTCTCGACAAAGGCGGTGGAGGCCGCATGTGCTTTGGCCGGAGGCCGAGGCTCGGTCACCATACTCCAAGTGTACAACGCCCATGTGATAGGAGTGGTGGGACCGGCGGGGGCGCCTCAGGTAGACGTCCAAGTCCTTGAAGACGCGGCCAAGAGCGAGGCTATGCGGATCGCGAAGAAGGGCGTCAACGAGGCCAAACAGCACGGGGTCGACGCCAGGGGCGAGATCATCGAATCTCCCTCGACAGTCGAGGCGATAGTCACATACGCGGAGTCCGAGAGGTTCGACGTGATAGTTATGGGGACGAGGGGTAACACCGGATTCAAGAAACTCCTGCTGGGGAGCGTTTCAAGCGGGGTCGTGAGCCACGCCATGTGCCCTGTCCTGGTTGTCAGGTAGGTCCTTCGACCTCCCTGAGCGGCGACGACGTCTGAAATCCGCACCATTGCATGCAGGATGTCGGTCGCGGGAGTAGGGAGGGCGGTGGCCCGCAGTCCTTCCGCCCCCCACTCTCCCCACTTCTCCGAAACAATTTTTTATATTGGCAAAATCGAGAGAAATCGAGGCCTCCTTACAGGCCGCAGTGATTTATCTTGGAGTACAAGTGGAAGGCGCTTTCGGTAACATCAATCGGAGCGTTGATGGCTGCCGTCGACAGCACGGTAGTTCTTCTGGCACTGTTCCCGATTGCAGCGGACCTGCACTCCAACTTCGTAACCATGATCTGGGTCATCATCGCCTATCTAGTCGTTAACACCGCGCTCGTCCTCAGCTTAGGCAGGCTGGCTGACATGTACGGGCGCAAGGTCCTGTACAACATCGGGTTCGTCATCTTCACCATAGGGTCTGCTCTCTGCGGGTTCGCGCCGAGCGGGCTGTCCCTCGTCGCCTTCAGGGTGATTCAGGGCACGGGCGCGGCTCTGCTCACGTCAAACTCCTTCGCGATACTTTCAGAAGCGTTTCCCAGGGGAGAAACGGGCAGGGCCTTCGGCCTTCAGGCGGTCGTCTGGGGCCTAGGGAACATACTCGGAATTATCCTCGGCGGAATCATCATCACTTTCACGACTTGGCGCTGGATCTTCCTCATCAATGTCCCAATCGGAATATTTGCCACGGCATGGGCGTATCGGACACTGAGGACGGTGAAACCGGTTGGTCAACGGGGCTCCTTCGACATTCCAGCAGCCGTGTCGTTCACCGCGGGGCTCCTTTCCTTGCAGCTGGGGATAACGTCGGGGCTGTTGTACGCATGGAACGCGCCCACGACGCTGGCGGGCCTCGCGATCTCTCCGATATTCTTCGTATTCTTCGCCGTCTGGGAAGGAAGATACAGCAAGGATCCGATACTGAACTTCGACTTCTTCAGGAACCGGATATTCGCGTTCTCGATAACCGCGGCGCTGCTGCAGTTCCTGGCCATCTTCAGCGTCAACTTCCTGCTGATCTTCTACCTAGAGGGGATAGCAGGCCTGTCCGCGCTCACCGCGTCTTACCTGATCATACCCTTCGCGCTCGCAGCCGCCGCAATCGGGCCTATCGGCGGAGTGCTCTCCGACAGATACGGCTTCAGGAAGGTTTCGATATTGGGCTTGGCTCTGACGGCCGCGAGCCTGGTCCTCTTTAGCCAGCTGACGGTCAGCTCTACCCTGGTCGAGATAGGGCTCATAGAGGCGCTTTCCGGGATAGGTCTGGCCTTCTTCTGGCCGTCCAACACCTCGGCCATCATGTCTTCGACGCCGCCAGCGAAGTACGGTGTCGGCTCGGGAACGATGAACACCTTCAGAAACACAGGCATGATACTCAGCTTCGCCTTGGCTCTTACTGCGGCCACGGCGGTAATCCCTGCAAACGTGGTGTACGACCTCTTCGTCGGCAATCTCTCAGGAAAACTGTCGTCAAGCCTAGCCGCGTCGTACCTCAAGGGACAGAGCTTTGCGTTCGAGATCTCGGCACTGTTGGTCATTCTTGCGCTCTTGCTGGTCGTGGCCAGCGGTCAAAAGGGACGACAGACCTCGCCTGAAGCGGAAGCGACCTCGGTGCCCGGCTGAACCGCAAGACAGCATCGTTATAGAGAGCGAAACGAAGTCGGTGGCATGGCCAAGCCCGGCAATGAAGGCCGTCTCCTTCAAGACGAGGTCGCAATCGTGACAGGGTCGACCAAGGGGAACGGAAGGGCGATAGCGGAGCTGTTCTCGGCGCAGGGTGCAAGCGTCGCCGTGCTGGGCAGGGATGAGAAGCTCGTCACAGAAGTCGTGCGCGACATTGAGATGAGACACGACAGCCGCCCTCTGGGCTTCCGGGCAGACGTCACCTCTCAAGCGGACATCGCTACGGTGGTCGAGGCGGTCAGGGACAAGAGAGGACGAATAGACGTCCTGGTCAACAACGCGGGATATCCCATAAGCGGCGAACTCTGGGAGGGAACCTTCGCGGAACTTTCGGAAGAGAACCTGAAAAAGGTCATGGACGTTGACACTCTTGGGACTTTCCGATGCTGCGCGCACGTCCTTCCGGTGATGGTCAAACAGAGGAGCGGGGTAATCGTCAACATCTCATCGACGCCGGCGGTCGCGGGTTATGACAAAGGAGCACCATACACCATAGCAAAGTCCGCGGTCCTGGGGATCACAAGGCACATCGCCAAGGAGTACGGAAAGTTCGGCATTCGCTGCAACACGATAGCCCCTGGTTCGATTGCGACTGACTCCAACTGGGGCAGGCTGTCAGAAAAGGAGCGCCGTGAGCTGACTTCGGGGATACCTCTAGGACGGGCGGGCAAGCCGGAGGACGTGGCCGGCGTCGCGCTCATGCTGGCGAGCAAGTACTGCGAGTTCGTCAACGGCCAGACGATAGTGGTCGACGGCGGAGAAGTCACGACATAGACATGTCTTGGTTAGGACCCCGTGTTCAGTAGGAGCTCGCATCATCCTTACGCCTCGTCGATCTTCAGAGTCGCCTGACTGGTCAACTCAAGACGCTTCTATGCAAAGGGCGAACCTGATGGCCGGTGAAAAGCTTGGAGCATGGCCACTCGGAGCAGTCATGCACCTATCACGTTAACTAGGTGACGGCTCGCTACTATCTCCGTTGAAACATTACGACCTGATCGTAATCGGCTCAGGCTCAGCCATGAACATCGTCGATCCCATGATCCAGGGCAACCCCAGAATCAAGATTGCAGTGATCGACAAGGACGAGCCCGGCGGCATCTGCCTGACACGGGGATGCATACCGTCGAAGATCCTTCTCTACCCTGCGGAGCTTGTGAGGACCATCGAAGAAGCGAGGGAGCTGGGCCTCGAGGTCGAACTGAGGCGGGCGGACTTCGCCGCGGTGATGGCGAGGATGAGGGGACTGATCGACTCAGACATCGAGTCGATCCGCAGGGGACTGTCCGCCTCGGAGAACATCGACTATTACCACGCTCCGGCGGAGTTCACCGCGCCGTACACGCTTGAGGTTTCGGGCCAGGCCATCAGCGCGAGGATGATCTTCCTCTGTACCGGCTCTCAGGCGCTGGTTCCACCTATCAAGGGTTTGGAAGATGTGGGATACATAACCAGCGACTCGGCCCTCCACCTGAAGAAGCTCCCGGACAGCATGGCCGTAGTCGGGGGAGGCTACATCGCCGCGGAGTTCGGCCACTTCTTCTCTGCGATGGGTTCCAAGGTGACAGTCATAGGGAGGAACCCTCAGTTTCTCCCCGAACAGGAGCCGGAAGTCTCGGCCCTTGCAAGGGACAAGCTCGGCAGACACATGACGATTGTCACGGGACAGGAGGTGAGGGCGGCCGAGAGGGCGGGCGCCATGAAGAGGCTGCGCATGTTCGACGGACAGACTGGGAAGGAGAGTGTCGTGGAGGCGGAGGAGGTCATGGTGGCTACGGGGAGAGGGCCCACGACGGGGATACTCCATCTCGACCGCGCGGGCATCAACGCGACGAAGGAGGGCTGGATTGAGGTCGACGAGTACTTGGAGACCAACCAGCCAGGGATTTGGGCGTTCGGGGACGCGCTCGGCAAACACATGTTCAAGCATGTGGCCAACTACGAGTCCATCGTAGTCTATTACAACGCGGTCCTGAAAGAACGCGTCAAAGCCGACTTTCACGCCGTCCCTAGCGCGGTCTTCACCTATCCTGAGATAGCGAGCGTAGGACTGCGTGAGGAAGAGGCGTCGAAGGACCTAGGGGAAGACGGGATCATGATAGGATTCTACAAGCACGAGAACACAGCCAAGGGAGAGGCGATTAACGCGAAGGGATACTTCGTCAAGGTCATAGTGGAGAGAGAGTCACTCCGGATACTCGGTGCGCACATCATCGGCCCGAATGCCTCTGTTCTCATCCAAGAGATAGTCAACCTGATGTACACAGAGAAGCGGGACGCAAAGCCCTTGATGGACGCGATGCACATCCACCCTTCGATGAGCGAGGTGGTCGACCGCGCCTTCAGTTCCCTGATGACAACCAAGGAGTATCACCACATGCTGCAGCACGAGCGCAACCTGGGCTAGCTCCCTGCCCTACGGGGAGGGCGACAAGTGCTTCCAGCCGCGCTGTAGTGGCCGTCCCGACCCCGCGGCGCGCACGCGAGGCTTCCGAACTACGCGCTGGGAGCTTTGGCAGGCTCATAGTGGAGCCCCACCACGCCTGACTTGAACGCCGTTGCCTTGAGGAGTTTGAGCGAGTGCCTGGCGTCAGGGTCTACGAACAGAGGCCTCCCTGCACCCAGAATGACCGGGCGGACTCGAATGAAATACTCGTCGACGAGCCCGCTTCGAACAAAGGAGGCGGCCAGCGTGCCGCTTCCTACGAGGACCAAGTCCCTACCCTGTTCGTTCTTGAGCCTCTTGAGGGCTACAATGGGGTCGTCACGCATCAGTTGCGCGGGCCCCCAAGGCGCCTCAGCTAGGGTTTTGGAGAATATGATCTTCGGAAGATCGTTCAGATGTCTGATGAGCTCAGGGTCCACGCTTGACGGCTTCGGAATGGAGGTGGGCCAGAACTGCCTGAACTCTTCGTACGTGACGCGGCCGTACAGCATCGCCCCTGCCCGACGCAGGATGTCCCTTGACCAGGCCCACTCCTCGTCGCTGAACTCGAACCAGTCTATCTCATTCTTCGGACTCGTGAAGTACCCGTCTAGCGAGATGATGTGGTCCAGGACCAGCTTCCGCATCGTTTGACTCTTATGAGCGGGAGAGTATATAGCTGATGGTGGGAATCAAGACTCGAAACCGGTCTGCGTGGCTGGGCACCGAGAAATTGTCTTGGGGCTTCACCTTGCACGAAGCCGATGGCGAGTCCACTAGCTAAGCGTCTTCTCAATTCTGGTTCGCAGGACTAGGCTCGGTCGGTTGGCGATGTCTTGGCTGATACCGATAGATCAGGTAGGCCAATATGGCGAGATAGATGACGACGCCTCCGATGGCCGCCAACGCCACGTTCAACCAGACCCTCGAAGTGCCTGCGTCTTGGATGTAACCGAGCAACCCGGAAAGTGCGATGGTTGCGACCAGGCCCAGAGCAATCTGCTTACGGCTCGGCCGTCGCTTGTAGAACGCAATCGACATGACGCCTGGAATGAACACGAGTCTCTCAGCACGCGTGGGCGGCTAAATAAAGAGACGGGGTGTTCCCAGGAGTTTGTGAACCTCCTATTGGGAAATCGACTCTGGTTATCGGCCCTGTGCGGCGTACTCACTCCTAGGTAAGTCCAATCGGGAATCTGGAAGTCCGAAGCATCTCACGCGAGGTTTAGTGCGGGGGGTGGGATTCGAACCCACGAACCCCTG
>JASIEW010000073.1 GCA_030045755.1 Nitrososphaerales archaeon | reverse complement strand
CCTTCGAACCTTCTGCTCTACGGCAAGACAGGGACAGGCAAAACGGCAGTCACGAGGTATGTTCTGACCCGGCTCGGGAAAGAGGTAGAGAAACAGCACCTCATCACTGCTTACGTGAACACCCGGCTCGCAAATACGGAATACAAGACGCTAGCCTTCTTCGCAGAGTCGCTCGGTCTGCCCGAGGAAAGACGAATCCCCTTCACAGGGCTGTCAATCGGCGAAGTAATGGACCGGATTTTCAATCACATACAGACGACTCAGGAGCGCGTCGTCCTGGTGCTCGATGAAATCGACTACCTCGTCAAGACCTTCGGGGACGAGACGCTCTACAAGTTCACCAGGTCAAACGAGAGATTGTCGCCCGGCTTCATCACCCTCGTTGGAATCTCCAACGACCTAAAATTCAAGGAGGGCCTCGACCCACGCGTCCTCAGCAGCCTGAGCGAGGAGGAAGTCGTCTTCCCACCCTACACAGTCGAGCAGCTGAGGGGCATACTTGCTGCAAGAGCAAAGACTGCCTTCAGACCGGGAGTAGCCTCAAGCGCCGCGATCAATCTCTGCGCTGCCATGGCTGGGTCAGAGCATGGAGACGCCAGACGGGCGATAGACCTCCTCAGAATCGCGGGCGAGGTCGCCGAACGCGAGGGCCTCAGGGAAATCGACGATTCGTGCATCCGCAGGGCCTCCGACAAGATGGAGCATGACCGGGTCGAGGAGGCGGTCCAGTCTCTGCCCATACAGAACAAAGCCATCCTGTTGGCTGTCTCCAGATTCAAGACCGGCACGAATACGGGAGAGCTCTACCTGGCCTACAATGCTATCTGCAGAAGGCTCGGAATTGAAGCACTGACACAGAGACGTGTAAGTGGCATACTCGCGGAACTCGACCTTTTAGGGCTGATTGAGGCATCGGTCGTCAGCAAAGGACGTCGTGGAAGGACGAAGAAAATTCAGCTCTTGATAAGCAGCGAAGCGCTTCAGAAGACCCTCCTCGAAGACCCCGTATCGGGGTCAACCGAATAGGAATCGCAAACCCATAATAACATTCACGAGATGTTGCATACGAGAGCCTTGTTTTGCCCCTACTGCGGCAAAGCGATGGCAGACAGAGGTGAGTTCTGTTCAAGTTGCGGTCGCCGCGTTTACCAAACGCCGCAAGTTGAGGCAGCGCCGCCCCTCTTAACCGCGCCAATCCGAGCGCTCAGTTACACCAGCCTATACCTGATTGACAACGAGGGCCTCCTGAAGATAGGGACCCAGTTCCCTCTGTTGCTGGGCTCCGTGGTCGTCGGCGTAGGCCTTGCGATAACTGCAGTCGCGCTCATTGGACTCGGCAGTTGGATCGCCCTTGCCGTCGCCCTAACCCTTGTCATAGCCCCGATTGTCAGCGAGTACAGGGCCCGTCGTCTCGCTGAACTTCTGAGTCTTCCCCGCGGCGAACTGGCCCTGAAAAAGGGAGTCCAAACCATCCCATGGAGTTCTGTTCAATTTGTCGCCGTCAAAGGACGGGACGTCACGCTCAGGCTCGATGGTGGGTGGACGTCGGCGACCCTCGACGCAGTCGATGTCCCAACCCTGACAACGAAGGCCTCTTCTATCCTAGGCGACAGGTTCACCTCCACACCGACTCAACCAAGCCGTCTCTCGCCTGCGATGAAGCTCTTCTTACTGACGCTTTTTCTCTTCCTCATGACGCAGGCGATACTGATAGCGGCGTCTCTTACCCCTTACTTCCCAGGCGAGCAGGCTCGCTACACCTCACTCTATAACTCGACCAAGTCAGGTCTTGGGACTTCCGCGGTCCAAGAATGGGGAGGGATTTTCTTCAACAACGTCCAAATTGCCCTGGCCAGCCTTGTCCCGGGCTTCGGATTCCTCATACTCACGGTCTCCAGCTACAACACTGGCAGAGTGATTCAGGCTGCCGCTGCTTATTACAGTGTTACGCCCGCCGACTTCCTTCTCGTCCTATACATCCTGCCCCACTCTTGGGTCGAAGAGTCGAGTTATCCGCTATCCACGGCCCTGGGGATGTTCGCTTTCACATGGCGCAAACAAAGTTATTCCGAATTCGCCAATTGGCGCACCAGAGCCTCTGTCAAGATAGGGCTCGGATTCCTCGTGGTCGCCACGCTGCTCACAATCGCCGCTACCCTCGAAGTGACAGAGCCGCTCCTCGGAACCGATGCCCTGCTGCTCTGGGTGCCCGTCTCACTAGGCGCAATCATCTGTACACTCTTTGTGTTATCGTATCTCAAGCGCGGCAGGCTCCAGAGTCCCTCACAGCCGCCGTGACCGGCCGTCCTATGAAGCTGCGGACGTAAAGTTGCGCCTGAGCACTTCCATTGTCGAAAGATCCACGACAGGGACAATGCTCGGTGTGGGCTCCAGGCCCATGTTGACTTGGAAGTTGGTCTGCGCTTGCCAGGTCCCAGAATTGACCAACAGGGTTCCTCTGTAGTTGAGCTCGCCATAGGTGTGCACGTGCCCTGCGTGGAGGATGTCGGGGACAGGGTCTATGACCAGGAAGTCTCGCAACTCGGGCGAAAGCGCCGTCCTCTTGCCGTAGGTCGGAGCCAGGTGTCTTGAACGCAGAAGCAGTTTCATGGCTTCTGTCGGTCTGTCGTAAGCGAGTCCTGGCGTGGTCGCGATGACGTCGTCGAGGCTCTTGCCGTGGTACAAAAGGAAAGTCACGCCATGCAGCTTCACATAGGAGGGGTCGCCGACCCACCGCAGGTTCTCCATCGCGTAAAGTGATTCAGCCAGGTCGACCGACACGGCAGGCTGCGGCAGGGCCTGTCTCACGGCATCGTGGTTTCCTGGCGACACGATGATCTGGATTTGAGCCGGTATCTGCTTGAACAGTTCCGCCGCCATTTCGTACTGCTTGGCTGGATTCCTTTCAGCAAGCTGATACTCCTGACCCGGGTAGACTCCCACTCCGTCGACCAGGTCGCCGGCTATCACCACATACTTCACTCTGCCAACGACGTCCTCGTCCCCCGACTTCCCGTTCAGCCAGTGTATGAACCTCTTGAAGTCCTCGGCGAGAAACTTGTCGCTT
>JASIEW010000072.1 GCA_030045755.1 Nitrososphaerales archaeon | reverse complement strand
GAGTCCCCGAGGCAACAGGTGGAGGTTGTCGCAGACGGCAGTCAGGGGAGGAAGGTGTTCAAAGCGCTGGTAAGAATAGACAACAGCACGGAGATGCAATACATAGAACGCGGAGGAGTGCTGCCCTACGTGTTCTCGAAGCTTCCGGGAAACAAAGCCTGACTGAGGCCAAGGTCGCAGACCGGTTTCGCGAGCTCGCTAGCAGGCGGCATCCAGTCAGACAACGGCCCTAGAGCGCCTGTGGACAAATGGAAGCGACAAGCAACGAAACCATTTTAACGGCTGTCGGGGGAAACGAATTCGAATGGACAAAGAGCCGCTCATATATCTCGACGGAAGGTTCGTCGAAAAGTCGAAGGCGGTCGTCTCGGTCTTCGACCACGGGTTGCTCTATGGAGACGGGATCTTTGAAGGGATCAGGGCATACGGCGGAAGCGTGTTCAGACTGGTCGACCACGTGGACAGGCTTTACGATTCCGCCCGGAGCATCCACATGGGACTCCCCATGTCGAAGGAGCAGATGACCGAAGCCATACTCGAGACCCTCAGGAAGAACCACCTCAAGGACGCCTACATCCGGCTGGTCGTGACGAGGGGTTCGGGGGACTTGGGAGTGGACCCTTCCCTGTGCAAGGCTCCGACCATCTTCATTATCGCAGAGCCTATGGCCTCCAGCCTCGGTCCCAAGGAGCCGAAGGTGGTCAAGATGATTGTTTCCTCGATCAGGAGGGACGCCGTCGACGCGACCTCTCACGAGATAAAGTCGCTCAACTACATGAACAGCATACTGGCGAAGATAGAGGCCAACACGGCCGGGACCGACGACGCGATCCTCCTCGACCATAGAGGATTCGTCTCTGAAGCAAGCGTCAGCAACGTCTTCCTCGTCAAGAAGGGAAGGGTGGCGACCCCGTCCTCTGGGGCAGGAATCCTTCACGGCATCACGAGGATGAGAGTGATCAGGCTCTGTCTCGACCTCGGCATAGAGGTGCAAGAGAGAGACGTGACCCCCTTCGACCTCAACACCGCCGACGAGATATTCCTCGTAGGCACAAAGGCGGAGGTCGTAGCTGTGGGAACGTTAGCTGGTATGAGGGTAGGAAACGGAGGAGCCGGCCCCCTCACCAGGAAGATATACCAAGAGTTCAGCAGGATGGTTCAACGCCCGGAGGAAGGGACGCCGATCTATGGCTCAGAACCCGGCCAGCGAATGAGGGCTTCACAGAAAGCCTAAAAAAGACGTAAAAAACGACTTTCATCGGTCCCTGCGCCGTGCATTGTTCTTCACACTCAGTCTGTATTGTTAATGGGGGTAGCGGGAGATAGCGCCCGCCAAGAAGACCACCCGGAGGAAGAAGGCCGAGGACGAGGTCCCACCCTTCAAGATCAGCACCCATTTCTTAATTCCGAAGCACGAGCTCCTAACGAAGGAAGAGGCGACTCAGGTGCTCGCTAGGCACAACGCATCGGCAGCGCAGTTCCCTTTCGTCCTGGACACAGACCCCATCGCGAAGGAGATCGGCGCGAAGCCGGGCGACCTGGTCAAGGTCACCAGGAACAGCGAGACCGCGGGTTCGAGCACCTACTACCGCTACGTGGTGGAGAGCTGAGTTGAGCAAGACTTCGGCGAGCTCGTACTCGTGGGTCATACTCAGAGACCTCCTCGAGAGGGAAGGGGTCGCCAGGCAGCACCTGAACAGCTACAACGAATTCTTCACGAAGGGACTCCAAAACATCGTCGACGAGATAGGCGAGGTGGAAGTCGAGACCGCGTCCACGCCGTACAAGATAAAGTTCGGCAGGGTCAACCTCGGATCTCCGCGCGTAGTCGAGATAGACGGCTCTGTGAGCAGCATCCTTCCTATGGAGTCGAGGCTCAGGAACCTCACCTACTCGGCGCCGATATATCTCGAAATGACCATCGAGGAGGAAGGCCTCCCGAGGGACACGACAAGACAGCAGATCGGAGACCTCCCCGTAATGGTGAAGTCAGAGCTCTGCCAGCTCTCCAACCGGAACAAGGACCTTCTGGTAGAGGCAGGCGAAGACCCGAACGACCCAGGCGGATACTTCATCATCCATGGCGCTGAGCGCGTCATCGTCGGACTGGAGGACCTCTCTCCGAACAAGATACTGGTAGACGCAGAGAAGCTCTCGGGCGCCACCACCTACAAGGCGAGGGTGTACTCCTCGGTGGTGGGGTACAGGTCCAAACTCGAGGCCACTCTGAAGCAGGACGGCGCGATCAACGTGAAGGTGCCTAGCTGCCCGGTAGACCTTCCGTTCGTCGTTGTCATGCGGGCACTCGGCCTGAAGTCTGACAAGGAGATCGCTGACGCGGTGTCGCCCAAGCCCGAAATCCAAGACCTCCTGGAGGTCTCCTTCGACAAGGCCAGCGAGGCGCCCACGGAAAAGGACTCTCTGGTCTACATAGGAAACAGGGTCGCCCACGGGATGCTCGAAGAGTTCAGGGTGAAGCGCGCCCAGTCGATGCTCGACTGGGGCCTCCTGCCCCACCTGGGGAAGACGGATGACAGGCGGTTCGACAAGTCGATGTTCCTGGGCGAAGCCGTCTGCAAGCTGCTCGAGCTCAGGCTCGGCTGGATAGGGCCGGACGACAAGGACCACTACGGCAACAAAGTGATCAAGTTCGCGGGGCAGATGCTCGCCGACCTCTTCAGGACCGCGTTCAGGAACCTCGTCAGGGACATGAAGTACCAGCTCGAAAGGACGGGGCAGAAGAGGGGCGGAAACGTCGTGGGCGCCGCGATAAGGACAGGCATCATAACAGACAAGCTCAACAACGCGATTGCGACAGGGAACTGGGGAAGGGGCAAGGTCGGGGTCACGCAGCTGCTCGACCGCACGAACTACCTCAGCACGCTCAGCCACCTCAGGCGGGTGCAGTCTCCCCTCAGCAGGAGCCAGCCCAACTTCGAGGCCCGAGACCTCCACGCGACCCACTTCGGAAGGATCTGCCCCTCAGAGACGCCCGAAGGCGTAAACTGCGGCCTCGTAAAGAACCTCGCGCTATCGGCGATAATCTCGGTCAGCGTGCCTTCGCAGGAGGTCGAGGAAAAGCTGTGGGAGCTCGGCGCCAGGCAGATCCGCGATTCCGATCCCAAGCTCCAGACTGAAGGCTGCAGGGTCTTCATGGACGGGAGGTTCCTCGGGTACGTCGACGACGGAGAACGGCTGGCCAAGGCCTTCAGGAGGCTCAGGAGGGAGGGCCAGATCAACCCCAGCGCAAGCGTCCTGTACGTCCCGCCGGTGAACGAGAAGGCCTACCCTAGGCTCTACATCAGCCTCAGCTCCGGACGCGTCCTGAAGCCGCTGATCCTCGTAGAGGGCGGAAGGCCGTCCCTCACCATGGACGTCATCGAGCAGGTGAAGAAGGGAGAGCGCTCTTGGCGCGACCTAGTGGACCAGGGAATCATCGAGCTCATCGACGCCAACGAAGAGGAGAACTGCTTGGTTGCCATGAACGCCGACGAGATCTCGACGAAGCACACCCACACGGAGCTGTTCCCGGCGGCCATGTTCGGGATAGCCGCCTCGATCATCCCCTATCCGGAGCACAACCAGTCGCCCAGGAACACATACGAGT
>JASIEW010000071.1 GCA_030045755.1 Nitrososphaerales archaeon | reverse complement strand
TCCATACCTCTACCTGCTACCTGCAGGATATTTCTGGTTTAGCGGCTCGCTATATGCCTGCGCAGAATCTGAAATCTGGATCCCAGCCCTTCGTAGGAAGGCGGCTCTTACAGGGCGTTACCGCAGTTGTTGCAGAACTTCGCGCCCGCAGTCACTTGGCTCCCGCAGTTAGGGCAGAACTTACCCGCCCCGGCCGGGGAAGCAGGAGGCTGTGCGACGGGAAAGGTGAAGCCGCAGTTAGGACAGAACTTCGCGCTGGCAGGTACCAAAGACGCACAGTTGGGACAGCTCTTGTTCTGGATGGCCTGACCTATCCCCTGGCCCATCTGGCCTCCGATCGCGTACCCTACGCCGAGTCCGGCGCCGAGGCCAGCCGTCACTCCCGCGCCTCCTGACGGATTCTTGGCCGCATCGTCGATCGCCTTGCCCGTCTGGTACTGCATGTAGTTGACCCCTAGGACTTGCATCTCCGACCTGGTGTCTATCGCCTTCTGGACCTCCTCGGGGAGGCTGATGGTCAACCCGGAGAGCTTGTTGATTTCCATTCCATACTGGCCGACATTGTCCGGCCCGAGCGCCAACACCATCTGTTCGATGTTCGTCAGATTCGCGGCGAGATCTGTGATCTTGAGGCCCTGCGCCTTCATCTTGCCCAGTGCGTTGTAGACGAGAATCACGATCTGTTCCTTGATTCTGCCTTCTACGTCGTCCGAGGTCTCCGCGTTGAAGGTTCCGACGAACTGGTTGATGAAAAGCTCAGGGGATGAGATCTTCCACCTGTACTCTCCGAAGACCCTCAGGTTGACGATACCGAAGGTCGGGTCGGTGAACTGATATGGCTGCGCGCTCCCGAACTTCCCGTCGAGATACCTCTTAGGGATGTAGAAGACCTCGGCTTCCTGCTGGACTCCGGTGAAGAACTTCAGCAGGTTGCCTACAACAGGCGCATTAAGGCTGGTGAGCGCGTATCGGTTGGGCTGATCGAAATAGGTCAGCACCTTTCCATCCCTGTAGAACACCGCTATCTCGTCCTCTCGTACGACGATGTTGTCGTTCATGCGGATGTTCCTCGGGACCTTCCACAGAACACTCCCCTGCTTGTATTGGTCCTCCCATTCGATGGTGGTGGAGCCGATGACGCTCCCGCCCTGACTTGGAATCGAGCCTTGGTTCTTTCCGAACATTTTCCCAGTCCTAACTGAGGGCTATCCCCTCGATCGACTCCATCCTCACCGACCACTTCTGCCTGATATCAGCCAGCGTGGCAGAGAGCTGCCTTAGAACGGTCTGAATCGACGCAGGAGCCGAACTGTCGTAGTTGAGGCTCCCCACCGAAGTCGCCTGGTCAAGCTGCATGACCGAGCTCACGAAGGCGTAGTCGTAGTCGTAGAGTTTGTTCAGCTTGTCCTCATTGATCGTAATCGGTGCGACCCAGCCGGCGTACCCTTGGGCCGCGTGCCTCACTTCGCCGCTCAGAGTCTGGACCTGGGCGATGAGAGAACCCACGTTGGTCAGGTTGTTCAGGTCGCCGCTCGAAGCTACCGCCTTCCTCAGCTGCTCGAGGTTGCCCTTGACCTTGTCCAGCTTGTCGGCCACCTCGTTCCTCAGGAGTTCGTCGGACACCCTGAGGTCTTCCTTGTTCCTGTATCCTCTGAGACCCGGTATGATCAGCTGGAGCTTCTTCAGCGTGCCCCTGTTCGCTTCCACCTGCTGCCTGATGTCCGGGTTGCCCTGAGACAAAGCCTTCATTCTTCCGAACTTGCGCATTGTTATAAATATTGGGCGGCCCATCACATCCTGAGAACGGGCTTCCTCCAAGTTGGAACTCGAAAGCATACGGATAGGTTGCAGTGGCTGGTCTTATCCGGACTGGCAGGGTGCGTTCTACCCCAAAGGGCTGGCCGCGAAGGACTACCTCGGACACTACTCGAAGGTCTTCAACTGCGTAGAAATCGACTCGAGCTTCTACAGGATTCCCAGCCCATTCATGATCAACCAGTGGAGGTCGGCGACGCCGGACGGCTTCCTGTTCTCCCCCAAGCTCCCGAAGAAGATTACTCACGAAAACAAGTTGAAGGACTCCCAGTCCAGCCTGATCTACTTCTACAGCACCCTCAGCAAGCTCGGGAAGAAACTGGGCCCCATAGCGATACAGCTTCCGCCCTCGATAAAGTTCGACGCGCACTTCCCCCTGATGAAGGACTTCCTGTCGCAACTCTCTCCCGAGTTCAGGCATGCCATCGAGTTCAGGCACAAGTCGTGGTTCAATCCGGAAACTTACGCTCTGCTGAGGAAGAACAAGATAGCAATGGTCTGGTCGCTGAACCAATACCTCGAGACTCCTCCGGAAGCCACATCCGACTTCTTCTATCTGAGGATGGTCGGAGACAGGGAGCTCACCGAGTTCAAGGAGATCCAGAAGGACCGATCTGACGACATGAAGCGCTGGGGCTCGGTCGTGCAGGAGAGCGCTGGAAAGTTCGACGATGGCTACATCTTCTTCAACAATCACTTCGCCGGCTTCAGTCCGGAGTCTGCCAACGAGTTCCGCCGCCTGCTCGGCTTGATTGAGCTCGACTGGAAGGGCTTGGGGACCGGCCAACAGACTCTGTTCGGGTAAGTGACACATGCCGCTGCAACGCAAGGCGATTCTTCACGTCGACCTCGACGCCTTCTACGTGTCGGCCGAGGTCTTGGCCGACCCGCGGCTGAAGGGACTGCCCGTCGTGGTGGGAGCCGACCCAGAGGGAGGCAGGGGGAGAGGGGTAGTGGTGACCTGCTCCTACGAGGCGAGAAGGTTCGGTCTCAAGTCTGGGATGCCGATTTCCCAAGCCTACAGGCTCTGTCCTGACGCGGTGTACATCCGACCCAACTGGCCGCTGTACGAAAGGACCTCCGAGGAGGTCATGTCGACTCTGAGAGAGTCTGCAGACAGGTTCGAGCAGGCGAGCATCGACGAAGCGTTCCTAGACGTGACCAGCAAGTGCGACAGTGAAGACTCGGCGAGGGCGTACGCCCTCAAGGTGAAGGAAGCTGTCAAGGAACTGCACGGCCTGACCTGTTCGATAGGAGTCGCTCCGAACAAGTCGTCGGCCAAGATTGCGTCTGACATGAACAAGCCGGACGGCCTCACAGTCGTCCCCTTCGGAGACATCCCAGGATTCCTCTCACGGTTGCCTGTCGGCGCGGTCCCCGGAATCGGGCCGAAGACGCGCGCCTTCCTCAAGGAGCGGAAGATAGAGACGATCTCCCAACTCCAGGCGATAGACGGCAAACAGCTCATGACTTGGTTCGGTAAGAACGGGGTCTGGCTTTGGAGCGTCGTCCACGGGGAAGAGAACATAGAAGTCAGGCAGCAAGAGATCCCGAAGTCTCTCAGCGTCGAAAGGACGTTCAAGGAAGACGCGAAGGATTTCGGCCGGGTAAGGGAGGAGGCAGCGGACGGCGTGTCAGAGCTGATCAGGAGGGTGAAGTCCGCGGGCTACACTTTCAGAGTGGGCGGGGTGAAGATAAGGTTCAGGGGATTCGAGACGCACACCAGAGAAAAGACACTGCTCAGTCACACGGACAGCGAGGAGGCCCTGCGCGACACCGTGGAGGCGCTCCTGACCGAGTTCGAAAGCACCCCCAAGCCTATACGGCTAATCGGAGTCAGAGTGTCGGACATTCAGCGCTCCTCCACCGGGCCGTCCAGACTGGACGACTGGGCGTCCTGAGTCTTTGCGGCCTCCTCAGGAAGCCGAGCGTCTTTGAAGAACACCCAGTAGACGCCGATTCCGACCACGTACAGCACGGTGGCTATGTAGAAGGGAAAGCCGAGCAGCCCGGCCCCTATCAGCACGAAACCCCCGCTGACGGTCAAGGCGTTCGGAAGCCTCCACAGCGCGGCGGCTATGCCCGACGCCATGCCCCTCTCCTCGGGCTCGACGAGACCCATGACCATCGACTGGGTCAGGGGACTGGAGAGGTTCATCAGGAAGACTCGCACGGTGTAGATTGTGGCTGCGATCCCGAACGAAGGAGAGATCGGGATGAGGACCATGAAGACGGTCGAAGACGCCTGCGTCAACACGGTCGCCTTGACGAGCCCGAACTTGGACGCCAGTCTGGGCGACATGAAAACCGCGCCCGCCGTCAGCAGATTGCTAGCCCCAAGCACCGGGCCACTCACAGCGTCTGAGACGCCGTAGGCCGCGGAGAACCAATAGGCCATCAGGGGGACAAAGAGACCGGCTCCAGCGGCTATGATGATGCTGTAGACGCCGAACTTGGCTACAACCTTTCCTGACTTCCGAGGCAGAATGCCTTTCCTCTTGGTGGTCACGGCGCTCTCTCCAATCCTGAAGATTAACGGCGTGATTGAAAGGTTGAGCAACCCTACGGCTACATACAGCAGCATGTGCGCCTCCTGCACGCTCAAGCCCAGCCTTTCGAAGACGAAGAGCGATGAAATCGCAAACCCTCCTACGCCGCCCGCGATCCAACCCAAGAAGGAGATCAGAGAGAAGGCGGCCGTTCGCTTCTGGTCTCCGGCTTTCTCTGCCAGTAGGGCCCCTACCGACACCGCAAATGCCGTCTCTCCAGTCCCCTCGATTGCAGCCACCGCGAGGAGGAGCCCGAAGTTCTTCGTCAGCGCGAATCCGATGAGGCTGAGACTCGCGCACAGGTTCCCGACGACGAGCATCTTCCTCCTCCCATATCTGTCCGCCACCATTCCGAGGGGGATGCTCTCTGTGACAAGGGTCAAGCCCATGACCGTGATTACAATTCCCGAAAGTGCCGGAGCAAGTCCTTGGACGTTAGGGAGAAAGAACGGCAGGTCTGTGTAGATGAATCCTATCGCGAAGCTAGGAATGAAGCTCAGGTAGACAAGCAGTTTCGCTTCCCGAGGTATTCCTTGGTATTCCTTGAGAAGCCCTCGCCAGCGACCCTTCTCCTCCATCAGCGCTCGCACTGGCACGCCGGGGTCTGTATATAGAGAAAGGACGCGCAACCCACGCGCGTCGCTTGTCTGACAGTGTAGTCGGGGTCGATGTGGGCGGAACCTTCACTGACATCATGCTTCTGGGCCCCGGCGCCGTAAGCATACTGAAGGTACCGACGACGGTCGACCCGTCGGCGGGCGTCATCGAGGGCCTCGCCGGCCTCGGCCCCCGCGCCCGGCGTGCCTCCATCGTCTCACACGCCACCACGCTCGCGACCAACGCGCTCCTCACTCGTTCGGGAATCGCTCGCACCGCGCTCATCACGAACGAAGGGTTCAGGGACGTCTTGGAGATCGGCAGGCAGAGGCGCTCCGAGCTGTACGACCTTTCGACCAGGCGGCCCGAACCACTGGTTGTGCGGAGGGACAGGCTGACCGTGAAGTGCAGGATCGGCCACGATGGTCACGAGATAACTCACTTTGACGCGGTCGGCGCCAGGGTCGTCGCGAAAAAAGTGACCGGCAAAGGCTTCGAGTCGGTCGCGGTCGCCTTCCTCAACTCTTACGCGAACGACGCTCACGAGAAAGCGATGCGCAAGATTCTGCTAGAGGAAGGCTTCGGAGGGCACGTCAGCCTCTCAAGCGAAGTCGATAGAGAATACAGGGAGTATGAAAGAACAAGTACCACAGTCGTCAACGCCGCCCTTTCGCCGCTCGTCTCGGGATATCTTTCGCGCCTTTCGGCCTCTTTGAGGCGGCTGGGGCTCAAGGCATCGGTCTATGTCATGGGCTCCGACGGGGGCTCCAGGACGGTGAAGTTCGCTTCCGACAGGCCGGTGTCAGTCCTCGAGTCGGGCCCGGCAGCGGGGGTGGTCGCCTCTGCCAATCTGGCAAGGAGACTGCGCCTCGGGAACGTGCTCACGTTCGACATGGGCGGGACCACCGCGAAGGCAGGCGCCGTGGAGGGCGGCAAGCCGGACGTGGTAACGGAGTTCGAGGCTGCAGGAAGGACCCACAGTGGGAGGTCAATCAAAGGCAGCGGCTATGCCGTGAGGGGCGAGTTCATCGATCTTGCTGAGGTCAGCGCAGGAGGAGGGACCATAGCTTGGCTCGACGAGGCAGGCGAGCTTCGGGTCGGACCAGAGAGCGCGGGCTCGAACCCGGGCCCCGCATGCTACGGAAGGGGAGGAACTCGTCCCACCGTCACCGATGCCAACGTCCTTCTGGGCCGAATCAGTCCGACCGCTCTGCTGGGAGGGAGGATGGCCATCAGGCGGGCACTGGCCGTAGAGTCGCTCCAGACGCTGGCAAGCGGAGTTGAAAGAGAGGTCGAGGCAGTCGCCACCGGCATCCTCGAGCTGGTCAACGACAGCATGGCCCACGCGGTTTCAATCGTCAGCACGGAGAAAGGCAGGGACCCCAGGAAGTTCACGCTGCTGGCCTTCGGAGGGGCCGGGCCGCTCCACGCTTGTGACTTGGCAGAGAACCTAGGCATCCGCCGCGTCGTCGTCCCTGCGCACGCTGGTCTCTTCTCGGCATACGGACTGTTGGCCAGCGAAATCACCAGAGAATTTACGACTCCCGTGCTGAAAGCCGACACCGGGCTTGGAACAGAGTTCCGAACGCTCGAGAGAACTGTCAGGCGGACGATGAAGTCCGAGGGATTCAGAAGGTTCAGGCTCGAACGATTCTACGAAGCCAGGTACAGGGGCCAGTCTCACGAAATCCTGCTCAGATATCATGGAGACTCGAACGTCAGGCGCCTATTCGACGCACGCCACAGGCTCCTCTACGGATACTCCACGAAAGACGCGCTAGAAGTGGTCAACATCAGAGTCAAGGCCGTGGTTCAGGGCCGGCGCCTCGATGTTCCAAGTCAACAGGCCGATTCAGTCTCTGGGCCAGAGAGGAGAGAGGCTTGGATTGCAGGACGATGGAGGCAAGTCAACGTCTACACCAGAGAGAGGACGGCGACTGGCACAGGCGGAAGGGGCCCATGCATAATCCAGGAGTACGACTCCACGGCGGTCGTCAATCCTGCTTGGAATTGGCGCGTCGAGGAGCACGGCGTGGTGATTTCTCGCTGAGCAGGGGCTCTGTAACCACGCAGCTGATCAGCAGCGCTTTGCTGTACATCAGCGAGGTCATGGGGCTATCGCTGCGGGACGCGGCATATTCTCCGAACATCAAGGAGCGCATGGACCACTCCGCCGCCATTTTCACCGCTGACGGGAAGCTCCTATCCCAGGCTGAGCACATCCCGGTACACTTGGGGTCTTTGCCATGGGGCGTGAAGAACCTGATCAGGTATTGCGAGAAAGAAGGAATCGACTTCGAACGCGGGTCGATGGTCGCCGCGAACGACCCCTACATAACTGGGACTCACCTCAACGACGTCACCGTCATGGCCCCGGTCTACTCGAAGAGCAGGCTCGTCGCGTTCGTCGCGAACAAGGCTCACCACTCCGATGTGGGAGGCGTCGTTCCCGGGAGCATTTCCATGAAAGCCAGGACGCTGTACGAGGAAGGGCTCGTCCTCGAGCCTCAGTACATACGCAAGGACGACAGATTCGTCGAGTCCTTGGTCGAGAACTTCGCATCGAAGTCGAGGTCACCTGAGGAACGGCGAGGAGACCTCAGGGCTCAGACGGCAGCGAATTCGGCAGGAACCAAGGGAGTCCAAGACATCCTGGAGAAGTACGGTTCAGAAGCGTTCGAGCTCTCTGCTGAAGACTCCTTCGCCCACTCAGACAAACTGTTCGGGAAGAGAATCTCACAGCTTGCCGAGGGAACCTACAGGGCTTCGGACATCCTCGAGGGACCCGAGGGCGCGGACCTGACTCTTCGTGCAACGATCAGAATCGCGCGGGGAAAAGCCGAAGTCGACTATACGGGGACTGACCGGCAGGTGGATTGTCCCCTGAACGCCGTTTTCGGGGTTACCATCTCCGGGGCCTACTTCGTCTTCAGGGCATTGACAGGAAGCGACGTTCCGGCGAACGACGGGGCGTTCAGAAGGATAACGGTCGAAGCCCCACAAGGGACCATGCTCAATCCTACGCGTCCTCATCCCGTGGGAGCGGGCAACGTGGAAACGAGCCAGAGGAACGCGGACGTCCTGTTCAGGGCCCTGGCGAAAGCGTCGCCTGGGCTGGTCCCCGCTGCGGCTGGCGGCTCGATGAACAACATAATGATGGGAGGAGGCTGGAGAGGGGGGTGGTCGTTCTACGAGACGATTGGCGTCGGCCTGGGCGGGAGGGCCGGGATGGACGGACTCGATGGAATACAGTCCAACATGACGAACACCATGAACACCCCGATTGAGGACATCGAGAGGTCGTTCCCGCTGATGGTAACGAAGTACGAGTTCAGGCCTGACAGCTCGGGCGCCGGTATGAACAGGGGCGGCTCGGGTCTGGTCAGGTCCTACAAGTGCCTGGCGGACGGAACGACGTTCACAGTCACCGCCGACCGGGAAAGACACCGCCCCTGGGGAATGAACGGCGGGCGGCACGGCGAAGGGACGAGGGTCTATCTCCGAAGAGAAGGAAGGACATCAAGGATACCGGTCAAATTCACGTTCGAAATGAAGACGGGCGACGAGGTGGAAGTCAGGACGGCCGGCGGTGGTGGCTATGGAAACCCTTCCAACAGAAGGAAGTCGAGCGTCCGGCTGAACATTGAGAGCGGGCTCCTGACCCGAGGCCGCGCAAAGAGAGACTACGGACTCAGCGGGTAGAACCCGCGCTCGAGAACCTGTCCGGGTTGAGGAATGAGATGTCAAACTGACTTTCCCTTCCGGTCGCCAGGTCCGCCACTATCTCTCCTATCACGCTGGCGAATTTGAACCCATGACCCGAGCAGGCGCTCACCATCGTCACTCTGGAGTCGACAGGGTGGGGCCCGATGACGAAGTTCCTGTCCGGCGTATTTGTATAGATGCAGGGACTGGCGTCAAGTGGGTGCGGATCGAGTTTCCCCATCCTCTTCGCGACGAACGAAGCCACGGGTTCAAGGTCCTCATTCGTGACCTGTGCGTCCGCGTGATCAGGGGTTACGACCCTTCCACCGTGCGACCTCGCCACCTTGACGCCGTGCCCGACGTCGGGGATTCCATAGAAGAAGGCGCCCCCAGGTTCCTCCGAGATGAAGACGGGCATGTTGTCGGCTCGGAAGCTCGACTCTCCGTTCGAAGGAAACCAGAACTGGACCTGTCTTTCGCACTCGAGCGGGATCGCATGTCGCGCCAGTCTCGTCATCCATGGGCCGCCGCAGAGCACTAACCTGTCCGTCGCGTAGGTCTCCTTCGTCGTCTCTACTTCGATCTTGGCGGAGGACCGCCATCGCGTCACGCTCTCTGAGCTGTTGAACTCTCCTCCGGATTGCTTGGCAAGGCGGACGAACGCCTCCACGCACTGCTCAAGGAACAGGAGCCCGGCATTCTCCTCATACAGTGCCGTGAGCGCCTCCTCGAGTTTGAACGCTCCATACCTGTTGTTCACCTCTGAAGCAGACATGACCTGATATTCGAGCCCGTGCTGTTTCGCGCTCCTTCGGGCGCCTTCTACAAGCTGGCTGCCCGGCTTTCCCATCATCAATCCACCTGTCCTGACGAAAAGTCTCTGTCCAGACCGGCCTTCAAGGGCTCTCCATGACTGAAGCGCTCGTAGCAGCATCGGCACGTAGCGTGGGTCTTCGTAGTAAGCCTGCCTGTATATCCGCGTCCTCCCGTGCGAGGAGCCCTTGTTGTGGTTCAGGCTGTACTGCTCTATGTTGAGCGTCTTGATGCCCTTCTCTGACAGGTTGAATGCGACCGACGAGCCCATCGCGCCGCATCCCACCACGATTGCATCGTATTGCCGGGCCGTCTCGACTCCCCCCCTAGGACAACCTGCGCTCCGCTTCGCCAAACTTCTCCTGGAGCCACGGTATCGTCTCGATCACGAATGAGGGCCCGTGATGCGCCAAGAAGTCCAGAGGCCCTGGCGTAAGGAGGCAGTTCCCGCTCGCAACGGCCCTCATTGCATCCCAGTTCCTTGACCTCACCAGACCATCCAGGTCGGACTTGCCGAACCTCGAGTACATCTTGGCTTCATAGAAGATGACGTCTGGGTCTTGGACCTTTACCAGGTCGAGGTCCGGGGTGAGCCACTCGGACCTTTCGGTTCCGTAGACGTTCGAACATCCTAGCAGATTCACTGCGTCGGTAATGTAACTGTGAGCGCCGAAGGTGACGGGCCCTCCGAGGTCTATCTCAATGTACGTCCTCAGGTTCCTGGCCTTCCTGACTCTGCCCAATCCGCACAGCAGAGCCCCTCCGACTTCCCTTGCCACATCAGGTTCTCCTACGACGAGCCCGACCTTCACGACGAGGTCGACTATTCCGGCAACGGTCACCGGAAGCTCAAGAGGATACACCGGATACCTGTCCGACAGCGCTCGGGCAAAGTCCCTCTGATAGCCGGTCACGGTGAGAATCAAGTCCGGCTTCAGTTCATCAAGAAGCTCTGGTCTGACTGTGCTGTAACTTCCGACCTTTCTGACTCCTGCAGCCTCGGGAGGTCTGGCACAGAAGGCGCTCGCTCCGACCAGCCTCCGGCCCGCCCCTATCTTGAACAACGTCTCGGTCACTGCGGGACTGAAGCTTACGATCCGGGTTGGGCGTTCCGGGAGAGTCACTTCTTCACCGAGCACCTCACTGAAGAGCCTGACCAAACCCGTCCTCTATGACGGCCCCTCTGGGATATGGATTTCCGTCGCGCCGTTCCATTTAATCAACGTTAAATAGCGAACTTCGGGTGCGCGATTGGACGTTGCAATCGAGGAATCTGATTACGGCGACAATGCTTGGCGTGCTGGTCTTCCTGATCAAGGGCCCTCTGCTTGCGCCCTACGCAGACTTCCTTGTCATCTTTGAGGCCATACTGATTAGCATCGGCTACGCTCTTCTGGGCCGAGGAGGAGCAACCTATGTAGAGATAGTAAACGGAATCCTCCTTACGATTTACACCGGCATCA
>JASIEW010000070.1 GCA_030045755.1 Nitrososphaerales archaeon | reverse complement strand
GGGGTCTTCGGTTTCGGAGTAGTCGAGAGAGCCGGGATCAGGAGGATCACTCCTATGATTGCGACCGGGAGGTAGACCAGTATCCCCACGATGATGACCAGTATCGAGAGTATCAGCAGTCCACGATTCATGTTCTCCCTGCAGTAACGCGGGGTCGGAGCGTATTAAGGGTTGGAGTCGGGTCGAGTTCGGCCTGGCGGCCTTGGGTTCCTTCCGCCTAGCTCGGAATCGCGTCCAAGAGTCTCTCCGGGGTTTCAATTTGTGGAACATGGCCTGTACCGGCCAGCAGCTTGAATTCGGCTCCAGGGATCGCGGCGGCCCAGGCCCGGCCATAGTCGGCGTCTACGATGCGGTCGCTTTCTCCCCAGACCACGAGCGTCGGCACCCTGGCAGCTGCCAGCCTGCCCGTCAGCGTCGGGTCGGTCCCTCTGCCGCTGTAGACCTGAAGCGCGGCGCGGTTAGCCGCCATCATGGATCGTTGGACGCCGGTCATGCTGGCCGGGTCGACCCGAAAGGGCTTCGGGTCGTGGTAGGAAAGGCGCATTACCTCGTCGAGGGTGAGCTTCGAGATGTCGGTGACTGGATGGCCAGGCACTTCGATGCCGACGGCGTCAACCAGTACGATCTGGCGGATCCGGGGCGTCGCAAGCAGGGCCATTTCGGCTGCGACCCATCCACCCATGGAATTGCCGATCACGGTCACGTCGCTTACTCCCAGGTCGTCGAGTAGCGCGACGTAGACTCGCGCTAACCCCTTCATGTCGTTCAACTCGCTCGGTCGTGTACTACCGGCAAATCCTGGATGGGTCGGAGTGACTACCCTGACCCGGCGTCGCTCGCTCAGAAGGTTGGCGAAACGAGATACTGATACCGGCCCAGCGCCCCCGTGCAGAAGCAGATAGGGACGCCCTTCACCCCGTTCCTCTACGACCAGCTCAACCTTCGACTCGCCCGAGTCTATCATGCGCTTCGACATCGCTGCGCTCGCAACGGGGTTGGCACCTACTCCAGGTTTGGACAATGGATAACCCCAAGGGTCGCGGCGTATTATATTGTCTCCGAGTGAATCACGTAGCCGGTCAGGGTTCACCTTGTGACAAAGGCAGCCTGTGGCAGTCGAAGGGGCTGAAGAGACCTATGAGGCTCAAAGGAGTCCAAAAGTGGGCCGGGGCGGAATTGAACCGCCGACCTTGGCGCGTACCTTGTTTCGCCGTTTCCTGCTAGCTAGTGTCAGAGCCTGACGGGGCATATCCTGACGTCCTAACCATGCTAGACGACCGGCCCGTCGGAACACCGCGCCCATACCCACCTTTTATGCTTAGCAGGACGAGTGGAATCTGAGGACGAGCCTGCTTCGCCCATCGACGATGCGTGCACAGGGCCCATTCGCGCTGTTAAAATATACAGGAGCCGGTCGCACTGCCCACACAATGGACAAGAGCTCAGAAATCCCCGGATTCTACAAGATGCCGATGGAAGAACGACTGAAGATTCTGAGGGAGTACGCAGGTCTCACAAAGGAGGAGGCGGACACGATTTCGAACACAGGTGGCCTGCCGAAGGACGTTGCTGACAGGATGATCGAGAACGTGGTGGGCGGCATCACGATTCCGATGGGAGTCGCCACCAATTTCAAAATCAATGGAAAGGACTACTTGGTGCCGATGGCCCTCGAGGAGCCTTCGGTGGTCGCGGCCGCGAGCAACGCAGCGAAGATGGCAAGGGTGAAGGGAGGATTCACCGTGACGAACACCGGACCGGTCATGATAGGTCAGATACAGATGGCGAACGTGGCATCCCCCGAATCCGCGAAGACCAAGATCCAGGCGAGGAAGGAAGAGATCCTGAAGAAGGCGAACGATCAGGATCCAATGCTGGTTTCGCTCGGCGGCGGCGCCAAGGACCTCAACGTCAAGACCCTTTCCACTCTGAAGGGACCGATGGTAGTCGCGGAACTGATCGTAAACACCGGTGACGCCATGGGTGCAAACGCGGTGAACACGATGGCCGAAGCGGTCGCTCCTCTCTTGGAGGAGATCGGCGGGGGCAAGGTCTACCTCAGGATAATATCGAACCTTGCGGACAGAAGGCTCGTGAGAGCCTCGGCCATATTCGAGAAGGAGGCAATTGGAGGAGAGGACGTGGTGGATGGCATAGTCTATGCGTACGCCTTCGCCGACGCGGATCCCTACAGGTGCGCGACGCACAACAAAGGGGTGATGAACGGAGTCATCGCCGTGGCGATAGCTTGCGGACAGGACATAAGGGCCCTCGAAGCAGGCGCGCACAGCTACGCGGCGAAGGGCGGCAGGTACAAACCGCTCACGACTTGGGAGAAGACCGCGGATGGCGACCTGAAAGGGTCGCTCGAGATGCCCATGGCCGTCGGTCTTGTCGGGGGCGCCGCTAAGACGCACCCGGCTGCGAGAGCTGCGATAAAGGTCCTTGGGGTGAAGTCTGCGACCGAGCTCGCGGAGATAATGGGGGCCGTCGGACTGGCGCAGAACTTCGCGGCGCTCAGGGCGCTGGCCAGCGAAGGCATACAGAGCGGCCACATGAAGCTGCACGCCAGGAACGTGGCGGTGTCTGCGGGCGCGAGCGGCAAGCTGATCGACCTCGTGGCTCAAAGGATGATAGCTGAGAAGAAGATAAGATTCGACAGAGCGAAGGAGTTGGTCACAGAGCTTTCGAAGGGGTAGGCGGCCTCAAGCGCGCGAACCCCACCCCAACTTCTAAAAGGGCACGACCAGCGCGAGACCTGGTTGGCAGAACGGGCGGCTCACCACGACACGTTGGTGCCGAGGAACAAGTACGTTCTCGCCATCGCCGTAGTCACCTTCGGCTTAGGCATCATGGAGTTCACAGGCTTGCTCGTGCTGCCGTACGGGGCCTGGCTTTCAGAACTCTCCGCCTCCGTGGTCTCCAGCACGACGATAGTGTCGCTGATGACGATGGCTGGGTACACGGGCCTGTTCGTGCTGATGGCTCTGGAGAGCGCATCCCTTCCGATTCCCAGCGAGTTCGTGCTGCCACTGGCAGGGTACCTCGTCTACATCCATGCGATGAGCCTCTGGGTCGCCATCCTCGTGGCGACGGCCGCAGGAGTCGCCGGAGCCCTCTTCGACTACGGGCTCGCGCTCTGGTTGGGAAGACCGTTCGTCGCCAGGCTGCTGAAGCTCTCAGGGCTTCACGAAAGCTCCCTGGACAGGGCTGAGGTTTGGTTCGACAGGTCTGGCGAGTGGACTGTGTTCGCTGCGAGGTTCGTTCCTGGCCTGAGGAGCATAATCTCCCTGCCGGCAGGGCTGTTCAGGATGGGCATCAAGTCCTTCGTTCTTTTGACGGCCGCCGGCGCGCTCGCCTGGTCGGCTGTGCTGATCTACGCGGGGGACCTTGCCGGGAATCTGGCGATGAGTAGCGGCGCCTTCGAGTCGTCGTCAGCTTTGGCCGAGGTTCTGTCCGGTCTGATTGCGGCCCTTTCAGCGGCATACATAGGGTACTATTTCGTCCGGAGGAGACCGAGTGGCCCTTCTAGTCCTGGAGCATCGGGACCTTGACTCCTTTAGTCTTGGCCGTCCTGATTGCTTCCTCGTATCCAGCGTCCGCGTGCCTGGCCACGCCCAGTCCAGGGTCGTTTGTGAGCGCAGTCTGAATCCTGGCGTCGGCCTCCGGGGACCCGTCCGCCAATACGGCTAGGCCCGCGTGTATGGAGTATCCTATGCCCACGCCGCCGCCGTGGTGCACTGAGACCCACGACGCGCCCGAGACGGCGTTGAGGAGAGCGTTGAGAATCGGCCAGTCAGCAATCGCGTCGGAACCATCCTTCATTCCCTCGGTTTCCCTGAACGGCGAGGCGACCGAGCCTGAGTCAAGGTGGTCGCGTCCAATGATTATCGGGGCCGATATCTTGCCGTCGCGCACCATTTTGTTGATAAGCTTCCCGAGCTTCGCCCTCTCGCCATAGCCGAGCCAGCAGACCCTCGCCGGGAGTCCCTGGAACTGCACCCTTTCGTGAGCCTTCCTGATCCACCGCACCAGCGATTGGTTTCCCGCGAACTCCTTCATGACGACTTCGTCGGTGACGTAGATGTCTTCCGGATTTCCAGAGAGGGCAACCCACCTGAAGGGCCCTCGTCCCTCACAGAACAGCGGCCTGATGTACTCCGGGACGAAACCGGGAATGTCGAACGCGTCCTTGACTCCGGAGTCCGAGGCGACCTTCCTGATGTTGTTGCCGTACTCGAA
>JASIEW010000004.1 GCA_030045755.1 Nitrososphaerales archaeon | reverse complement strand
TGTTCTTCATCCTTCTCGCCAGCAGCGTCGCAAGGTCCGGAGACCTCAGCGTGATGAACATCCCCTCCCTGGGGCAGGTCGCTTCCGCAGAAGGGCTCGTCCTGCTGTCCCTCGGGTACTCGTTCGTCAGGGTCTGGTACGTCTATGCGATCTGCGTCGCCATAGGCCTTCCTTTGGGCATCGTGATCTCGCTCAACTTCAAGCTCTACGACACGGTGTCGCCCGTGCTCGAGGTGATCTCTTCGATACCCGCGCCGATACTGCTGCCGGCGATCGTCCTCATACCCATACTGGGCCACGCGCCTGAAGCCGTCGCCGCGATCGTGATCATGCTCTCGATAATCTGGTACATCATATTCAACGTCATGGCGGGGGTCAGGTCGCTGCCCGCAGACCTGAAGGACCTTCCTAGCGTCTTCAACGTGGGCTCCTGGTCCGCGTGGCGCAACGTGTACATCCCGGGAGCCCTCACGGGCCTGGTGACCGGCTCTATCACCGCGATCGGCGGAGCCTGGAACGCCCTGATCATAGCCGAGTACTTCTCTCCCAGCTGCCCTCCGAACGCCACCTGCGCCCCGCTCACCGAGGTCACCTACGGAATAGGGAAGCTGATCGTCATAGCCACGAACCAGGCGAACTACCTGGAGCTGACGCTGGCGATCCTTTCGATGACCGTCCTCATCGTAGCGTTCAACCTCACAGTCTGGAGGAGGGTGTACCACATCACGACAAAGCGCTACACGTATAACCGCTAAGGGGAGCGAGGCGGGCGAAGTGTCTGACGGGCAGACCCAGGTCGCGGCGGCTGCGACGATAGTGACTGTCGACCATGTGAACCTCGACTACTACAAGGAGAAGGAGCCCCTGCCGGTCCTAGTGGACGTCTCGCTCACGGCGGGCAAGGACCAGCTCGTGGCGGTCACGGGCCCCTCCGGCTGCGGCAAGTCGACCCTTCTGAGGATCATCAGCGGGCTCATCAAGCCGACCTCCGGGACGGTCAAGATACAGGACTCCGTCGTGACCGGCCCCAGGACGGACATAACGATAGTCTTCCAGAACTTCGTCCTCTTGCCCTGGAGGACTGCGCTCGAGAACGTCATGTTCGGTCTCAGCTCGAGGAAGGACCTCACCGAGGAGCAGAAGGCGGAGAAGTCGAAGACCGCCCTCGAGGCCGCCGGGCTCTCGGGCTTCGAGAACGTGTACCCCGGAGAGCTCTCGGGTGGGATGAAGCAGCGGGTAGGCGTCGCGAGGGCGCTCGCCACCGACCCCAAGGTCCTCCTGATGGACGAGCCTTTCAGCTCGCTCGACGACCTCACTGCAGAGAGGCTGCGTAGGGAGACCCACTCGCTACTGATCAACCCGATGACCCCCGTCCAGTCTGTGATACTCGTCAGTCACAACGTCGAGGAGATAATCGAGCTCGCCGACAAGGTCGTCGTGCTGTCCGCGAGGCCCGCGAGGGTCGTCGGGGAGCTGACGGTCGACCTGCCGAGGCCGAGGGACAAGAAGTCGCAGGAGTTCTTCGCATGGGTGGACAAGGTGTACGCGCTTCTTTCATGACCACGCAAGGCCTAATACTCCGGTCGGATCGGCAGGGGCAGACACCAGATGGCTGAACCACGCAGGCCCCTCCCGGTGGCGCTCCTGATGCCCGCGAACGTAAGAGGGGGCCAGGTGATCAGCCTGGTGAGCATAGCCGGCGAGATGGGCGGGCGGGTCGACACCCCGAAGCTGGCGGACGAGCTGGGGGCAGACCTGGCCGTGCTGCTTCCCATCATAGACGCTGCCGAGATGCTGGGCCTCGTGAGGACGGAGAAGGGCGACGTGTACCTCACCGAGTTCGGCCAAAAGTTCCAGAAGACTCCGAAGAACAGGCTGGTCATGGTCAAGGACAGGATCGCCATGATCGAGCCCTTCAGGACAGCCCTCCAACTCGCGGCGAAGGGCAAGCCGTTCAAGGCCGAGGAAGTCGCAGACGAGCTGATGGAGATGGGCCTGAAGTGGCACTACCAGCCTGAGATCAACGAGAAGCTCGTGAACACCCTCCTGATACACTGGGCCATCTACGCGGGGCTGCTCAAGTACGACGGGAAGTCAGAGAAGTTCCAGAAGGTCTAGGAACCAAGCGCCGAGTGGACCACCCCTCCTCCGACGACTGTGGCCACCACGCCGACCTTCCTGAGAAGGGCGTGGTGCATGCCGAATATCGGAGAGTCGAGCAGGGTGAAGTCGGCGGGCGACCCCTCCTTCAGGGCTGGATCGTCGTCGTTTCCGTTTGACGCCCCGTTGGCTGTGTAGAGGTCCAGAGCCTCCGACAGGGACAGAGCCTCTTGCTCTGCGAAGGCCCCGCGGGCCATTGAGGCCCACATCCCGAGGATGGGGCTCAGGGACTCGACCGGGGCGTCGGAGCTCCCCGAGGCCACTATTCCGTCTCTGAGCATGGACTTCAGAGGGTAGAGGTCCCTCACTCTCTCGGCCCCCAGCCTGTCCTCGGCCCACGAGTCTGAGGTGATGAAGAGAGGCTGCACGGTGGCGCGGATCGAGAACTTCGCCATCTTGCTGCGCAGGTCCCTGGGGAGTAGGCTCGCGTGCTCTATCCTGTGGCGGCGCGGGTTTCCTGGCCCCGCGACCTTGGCGATCGCCTCTATCGCCTGCTCGACGGCGCGGTCGCCGATGGCGTGGACGATCGCCTGATATCCCGCCCTGTCCGCCTTCTCCACCAGAGCCGCAAGGTCCTCGTCCGAGTGCCTCAGAACCCCGCTGCCGGAGGGTTCGTCAGAGTAGGGCTCTCGGAGCGCGGCGGTCCTGGCCCCCAGGGAGCCGTCTCCGTAGATCTTCACGCCGCAGATCCTGGCCTGCTCGCCTCCCAGCCTGCCGCGCAGTCCCTTCGCCTCGACGAAGTCAATCGCGCCAGGAGGGATGTAGACCCTGTACCTGAGCGACAGCTGCGAGCCCGCGCACAGCTCCGCGAGCGCCTCGAGCTCCTCGGCGTAGTTGGCCGGGGAGACTATACAGTGGAGGGCGGTGAGACCGAGCCGCGCGGCCTCGACCTCGGCCGTCTGCAGGTCGACCCTGCTGGCCCCAGGCGCGGCCGGGATTGCGGAGTACACTTCCTCGAGCGCGTCCTCTTTGACTATGCCGGTCAGTTCGCCCGACTGGCCGCGCTCGTAACCTTCACCCTGTCTTTGGCCTATCCCCAGCGCCTCGATCGCCCTGCTGTTGAGCAGTGCGATGTGTCCGCAGACCCGGGTGACGATGACAGGGTTCTGAGGGGACACTCCGTCTATGTCCGCGCGGGAGGGGAGGCGGCGGTCAGGGAAGAGTTCGTGGTCCCAGCCTCTCCCGTACACCCACTCCCCGGGGTGGCTCCGACTCACCCTGGACTGGAGGCGCAGTCGAATCGCGACCATGTTGCTCGCCCCGCGCAGGTCGACCACCCTCCTCATCCGGCCGACCTCGAACGGGTGGCAGTGAGAGTCGATGAGCCCGGGGAGGAGCGTGCAGCCTCCTCCGTCGATCCTCTCGGTCCCTTCCGGCACGGGTTCCGCCGAGTCGGAGATCCGCGCGATCCTGCCGTTCTCGACGTACACGGAGACAGGCTCGGTCCCGCGGACGATGCAATTCTCGACCAGGAGCCCTTTCATGGGAGCACTCCCTTCGCAAAGGCGGCCGCGCGCCCGCGGGCTCCTGAGCCCGCCAGGTCGGCCAAGTCAGCGGGCGTGTCGACGTCGAACATGAACCCGCCCGCGGAGAGGACGCAGAGCGGAAGCCCGAGTCTTCCGGCAGAGGCGACATGGTTCCAGAAGCTGTCCCTGTCATAGCTCAGGGGAATCCTCCCGCTTTCTCCGAACATCAGGAGGTTGGTGCCGTCGAAGCCGCGAGACGGGGATATGACAGTCAGACCAGCGGCGTGGCGCGCGAGCGCCCCTCTGATGTCCTTCGCGCCGAGGGTCGGAAGGTCTGCGGGGACTATCATGAAGCCGTGGTCCCCGCGCTCCTGAGACACCGCCTTGTGCACGGCCGCGTTCACGCCAGACGCTGAGCGTTCGCGGAGGCCCTGCGCCCCCGCCTCCTGAGCCAGCGCGAGCGCCCTCGAGTCGGGGGAGACGACGATGCAGCGCCCCACGAGGCCGGCAGAGGCGAAGGCTTCGAGGACGTCGAGGAGCATGAGCTCCGAAAGCTCTGCCCTCCTCTTTTCGGAGAGGGCCGGAGCCAGTCTCGACTTGGCTCCGACCGCTCTGTAGGGTATCACAACGGAGGGAGCGCTCATGCCTCCAGCAGCTCCCTTGCGAGCCTGACCTCGTCTCTCCCTCCTCGGATCCTCGTGTCTGACACCGCACAGTCCACCCCCGCGTCCTTGACCGCCCCCTTCATCGCTTCGTCGGAACGGTCTATCACGATGGAGTCCAGAAACTGAGCGTACCTCTCCGCCACGCCCACGGAGTCCGTCCTCATCCTCACGGCCTTCATCAGCTTTGCAGCGGGCCCGCTGAAGGGCGCCTTCCCGATCATGGGGGAGAGGGCAGACACCCTGGCCCGAGCCCGCGCGAGGACGTCGCCGACCGACGGGATGGCGAGGATAGGACCCACGCTGGTGACCGGGTTCGCGGGGCAGATCACGACCCTGTCGGCCTGCTCGACCGCTTCAACCGCCTTTGACGTGGGCCGGGCGAAGGAGGCTCCCCGATACTCGACACCGGCCACGCGCGGGCGGCCCCCGTCGCGGACCCAGAACTCCTGGAGATGCAGCGGGCCCCGGGGCGTGAGGACGTAGGTCTCCACGGGGTCGTCGCTGATCGGAAGAACGGGATGGCCGACTCCGAAGCTCCTCCTCAAGAGGTCAGTGGCCTGCGTCAGCGTCATGCCTGCGTCGAGCCATCCTCTGCGAAGGATCTGGGTCGCCATGTCCCTGTCCCCGAGCCTGAACCACGAGTCGACGCCCATCTTGGCGAACTGGTCCATCGTCGTGAAAGAGTCGCCGCGGAGGCCCCAACCCCGGACAGGGTCGGCCACTCCGGCCAGAGAGTATGTCGCGATGTCGAGATCCGGGCACACGTACAGGCCGTGGAAGTGGAAGTTGTCCCCTACGTTGCCGACTACCGTGAGCTCTACCTTGAGAGCGGAGAGTCCGCGCAGGATCTTCGCCGAGCCCGTACCGCCGGCGATGGCCGCAACCTTCAAGGCATCACCTGAAGAGGTCTCTCGTTCGTTCCATGACCAGCGACCTCGCCCCCTCCTCTCCCCTCTTGTAGTCGACGCCTCTGACCACGGCGACCGGGACCCTGGCGAGCTTGCCTGCAACCAGCTCGGCCGCCCCCGCGATCTCGTCCGCCAGGGCCGGCTCGGTGACCCTCAGCTCGTATCCGTACATGTCCGACCTGCCTCTGTACGACAGGACGGGCGACATCCCAGAGCATCCGATGGCGACGTCGGTCTGTCCTCTCCTCCAGGGCCTCCCGAAGGTGTCCGTGATGATGACGGCGAGCTTCTTCCCCGTCTTCTC
>JASIEW010000069.1 GCA_030045755.1 Nitrososphaerales archaeon | reverse complement strand
GCGGCGACCACTACTGTGTCGACGCGGACCGGCTTGCCGTTGTCATATTCCACAGTGACTTGCGACTTGCCGTCGGGTCTCAGATACGGGAGCAACTTCTGCTTCCTCACGTCTGCGAGCCTGTGGACGATGTCGTGCGCCAGCATTATCGGAAGAGGCATGAGCTGAGGCGTCTCCTTCGTGGCGTAACCGAACATCATCCCCTGGTCTCCCGCGCCCATCTTTTCAGGCGGCTGGCTCACTCCCCTGGATATGTCTGGAGACTGCTCTTCAATGGAGACTAAGACGCCACAGGTCTCTGAGTCGAGACCGTCCTTCGCGTTGTTGAAACCGATGTCGCCGAGGACCCCCCGGACGATCTGCCTGATGCTTACATAGGCCGAGGTCGTAATCTGCCCGGTCACGACGACAGTCCCCTGCATGATCAGGGTCTCGCAGTCGACCCTCGCCGCCTTGTCCTTGGCCAATATCGCGTCGAGGACCGAGTCGGAGATCTGGTCGGCGCACTTGTCCGGGTGCCCTTCAGCCACGCTCTCGGACGTGAAGAGATGTCTTCCCATCCCGGTCACTGGCCCCTCGCGCCAACATGCCACGACCTGCCCGCCGAGGCCGGCGTGGTCTTTCTTCCGCACGAAACAGCGTCTGAGACGTTCACGAGGCCGCGTCCATGTAATACTTTATATGGCTTCGTGTCAGAAATATTCTTGTGAGAATATGTCGGGGCAGCTGATCGACCCGGGGCAGCTCAAGAAGGTAAGAGTGCAGCTGGGGCTCACGCAGGCTTCGTTGGCAAAGTCGGCGGGAGTGTCGCAGTCGGTGATAGCAAAGCTCGAGGCTGGGAAGGTCGACCCTACCTTCAGCACTCTCTCCGCGATCTCCAAGGCGCTCAACTCCGGGCTGTCCAAGACCGGGAAGAGGGCCATGCACGTCATGAGCTCGCCCGTGACCTGCATACAGGAGGACGCCACGCTCTCCGAGTGCGTAGAGGCCATGAAGAGAGGCTCGATCTCCCAGATGCCCGTCTTCTCTGGAAAGACGATGATAGGAACGATCACTGAGGGGGAGATAATGGACCTCGTGTCCGGATCGGCCGACCCGTCCAAGGTGCTGCGTCAGAGAGTGAGGGATCACGTGCTCCCCGCGTTCGCCATAGTCGGAAAGGACACGCCCGTGGACGCCCTGATGTCGCTCTTCAGGCTCCTGCCAGCCGTGCTAGTCTCGTCGGGGGACGAGATAGTCGGCATAATAACCAAGATCGACATCCTGGCAGGGACGTAAGAAGGCGCCCGGAGCGCCCGTCCAAGGCGGTCACTTCCTCAGCGAGAGCAGATACTCCTCGTATTTCACCAGCAAGTGGAACCCGCGGCTGAGGATGCCGAGGCCGGAGAAGGTGTGTTCCATGACGTCGAGGTCGTCGAACTTGACCGCGCCCAGCAGCGGGGCCAGGGTGAGGTACAGCGCCCCGAACGCGACAAGGTAGCTCAGCAGGGTGAGGGCGTTCGAGGACGGGACCCGCGGGATCAGGACGGTCAGACCGCAGGAGACCAGCGATGCGAGGAGGATCGCGGCGTTCGCCTTGAGGTCGAACCTCGCGTTCACGAAGCGGTAGGCGAAGAAGGTCCCGACCATCCAGGCAGCCAGGTCTGAGAGAAGATTCGCGTATATGATCCCGTCAACTCCGAGGCCCGCCGTAATGGCGAGCAGAGGAGCGGCGGCGAAGAGCACCACCCCTGCCGCTGTCTGGAGCGCCATGGTGAGCCTCGGCCTACCGAACCCGTTGAAGTAGGCGATGTGGACCGTGTAGCCGAACGCGGTGGGAAGGTACGCGAGGGCAAGGAGCCGCAGATACGGCACGCCCGCGTCATAAGAAGCGCCGAGCAAGTGCATGAGGGGACCTGCGGCCGCCAGCACGAAGAAGATTATCGGAGTGAGGATGAACGCCACGAATCTGTACGCGTGGCTGAAGGCCGACCGCATGTTCCCACCGACCCCGTCGTAGGCGGCGAAGGAGGTGAGCAGCCCGCTCGTAAGGGCGGACGCGACGAGGGTCACTGGGGCCACGAAGTTCGCGGCGGCCGAATAGAGTCCGAAGATGTTGTTCGCATTTATCGTGATGTACGCGAGGACGAAAGTCGCGAAGAGCGTCGCGAGGCTGTTGGTAAGGTTCCCGGCGTAGAGGGGTAAGCCGAACTTCAGCATCTCCTTGACGTCGGCCAGGAACCTGCCTCCGCCGCCGGCACCCCTGAGCTTTCCGAGGTACAGTATCGCCGTCCCTATGATCCCTGCCGCCACGTATGAGATCATGTGCCCGGCGAGAGCCCCTGCGACGCCGAAGCCTGCGACGATCAGTATCGGCGAAAGCGCCAGCTTGACTACGGCCTGGGCGACGTTGGCGGTCGAGGACAGGCTCATCTCGTTCCAGCCGATCGCAGTGGAGGTGATCGTCGTCAGGAACATGCTCCCGAGGACCGTGACTGAGACGAACTGGACGTAGGAGGTGAGGTCGGGCCTTCCGAGGAGGACGGAGGCGAGGGGCCCTGCCAGAAGGAATTCGACCAAGGTCAGGATGGCGCCGTTTAGCCACAGGAATCGGATCGCGTTGATCGTGTACCTCTTGGCATCTTCCGGCCTCCCCTGCGAGATGCTGTAGGCCGAGAACCTGATGATCGCCGTGTTGACCCCGAAGTTCAGGAAGCTGATCAGGAAGGTGGGAACCAGAAGGATCAGAGAGTAGGTACCGTACTCCGTGGGCCCTAGGAGCCTGGCGATTAGGATGGAAATTACGGCTGATATCGCCGTCGCGCCGAAGTTTCCGATGAAGAGGGTGACGCTCCCTCTCACGGAGCGCCTCGCGATGTCGATGGAGTCCAAGGCTTTCACGTGCCTTTGTCTGAAGAGGATATATTCATGAGACGCTCGACTCAGGTCTCGGGTGCGGCGCCCGGACTCACTGCTTCCTGGAACTTCCTCTGAGCCTGACCCTGGCTCTCTCCAAAAGACGTGCACGCTGTCGCTGCCCGACCCAGTCTGCGACGTCCGATCTTGTCGCGTCCCCGTGCGCGAAGTAACCGACCAAGGTCATGAGAGACCTGCGCGGCTGGGAGGGCATGTTGATCGCCACGCGCCCGATCGCGTAGATAGGGTCGTATCCCAAGGAGTACATGGCGCGCCCGTCGGGTATCCCCTTGAGTCCCGTCCCCCTGACCGGCACGGTGGACAGGTCGACATAGACCTGCACCTTGAAGCCGAGCTGGATCAGTTTGAACCTCAGCCATCCCTCGTATCCGTAGACCAGAGGATATCTCAAGCCGTTCAGGTCGCGCCACGCCATTGTCTTGACCGCGAAGCCTGAGTTGGTCGGAAGCTCCATGTCGGGCGACGCGCCGACTGGGACCCCGCTGGCCGCTGCGACGCGGCTGTCGGCCCCCATCCTTCTTGTGAGCTCTTCGATATAGTTCCGCGGGAGCGGCGTGTCCGCGTCTACGATGACGACGTATGCCGCGCTGTCGGAGACCTTTCCCAGACCGGCGTTCGTCACGGCCGCCAGCTCGGGACGCCCGAGGTAGCTTTCACGATGATGGGGAAGCCGCACGATGTCGCACTCGAACCGCGAGGCTACGTCCACGGTGCCATCTACAGAGCCGTCGTCGACGACTATCATCTTCGACGGCTTCAGGGACTGGTTGGACAGCGCGGTCAGCGTCCTGCCGATGTTTTGAGCTTCGTTCCTCGCTATCGTCACCGTCTCATATGTGGTTTCGGGCCCTTGCCGAGAGCCATGGTCGTCTGCCCGAGTCCGACCTTCCATCGGCGTAGCGAACCTGGCATCCGGTTTAAACTTCGGGGCGCCTCAATCGGTCTAATCCTCGGGTGAACCTGCGCGGACACCGAGCCGCTTGAAAAAAATCCTACAAACGATTATAAGGAATTTCAAGACCCACATGCAGAGTGTGTCGAGATTTGCTCACGAGAACCTACCTCGGGCGTGATGCGAGAGCTGTACAGCTACGGAAAGTCCCGCATGGATACGACGAGCGTCGGGTCCGGTGATCGCCTGCGGCAGTCTTAGCGATAGGGGCGCATCCCGACGACATCGAGTTCGGGTGCTTCGGCACTCTTGCCAAGCTCTCTCAGTCGGAGGAAGTCTCGCTACTTGTGTATACGTTGGGGGAGCTCGGAGGAGACCCCCAAACCAGGCGCAAAGAGCAGATACACAATGCCAGACTGGTCCGAGCGGATGTCAAGTTCCTGGGGCATCCTGACGGCAGACTCGTCCAAGACTCCACCAGCGTCCGAGAGCTGCGTGACGAGATAGCGAGAATTGGAGCCAGGACGGTCTACGCCCCCCATCCAGACGACTCGCACCAGGACCACGCGGCGGCCGGGCACATCGCGATGACGTGCCGAAACCTGGTGTCAAGCGTTCTGTTCTATGAGACTCCCTCGACGGTCCGTTTCGACCCCAACTTATTCGAAGATGTGACGGACCACTTCGCAGTGAAAAGAAAGGCCCTGTCTTCGTTCCAGTCCCAGATCAACAGACCGTACCTCAGCGTTCCCTCCCTCGAAGGGCTCGCGAGATACAGGGCTTGGCAGTGCTACAGGCAGGACAGGCTGTTCGAAGCCTTCGAGCTCTTCCGCCAAATCAACGACCCTGGTAGTGACAAGCGCAAAGCCCCCTCCAAGTAGATGGCCTTGAAGCCCACGAGAAGTGCTGACGAACTGAAGGTCATCAAGACCTCAGTGGGGAGCATCTCCACATGGGGGCTCATACGAGAGCTGCAGAAGGCCGGAGTCGATGTGATAGGCGTAGATTCCAACCCTCTTTCGTATGCGTTCTACCTGCTGAAGAGAAGGTATGTCATTCCCAAGGGGAGCGACCCGAGGTACATGGACGAGTTGATGCGAATCGTCGAAGCTGAGTCGCCGGCCGCAATCCTCTCCGGGACTGAGGAAGAGCTTCTCGTCACTTCCAAGGAGGCGGGGAGGCTCGAGAGGAAAGGGACCATCCTCCTGTCTCCCGCAAACAAGTTCGTCCAGATATGTGCAGACAAGAAGCTGACGTCAGATTGGCTCGGGAGGATCTCCGTGCCCACCCCAGAAGTCTACGATCGCGGAACCGTCAGGTTTCCGTGCGCCATAAAGCCGAGGCACGGTCGCGGGAGCTTGAACGTATTCCGTGCCGACGATGAGGAAGAGCTGCGCCTGTATGCCAAAAAGGTCCAGAGCCCCCTCGTCCAGGAGTTCGTCACAGGAGACGAGTACAGCGTCGACGTCCTAGCCGACGAGGAGGGGGAAGCAGCGTCGGTCGTGCCTCGTCTGAGGCTGTACACAGAGTCTGGGATCGCGGTGAAATCAAAGACGGTCCACGATGCTGAGATAGTCGAGTACTGTAGAAGGATAGCCAAGAGTCTCAAACTGTTCGGTCCGTCGTGCATACAGTGCATCAAGGGAAAGGAGGGTCCGAAGTTCACTGATGTCAACATGAGGTTCGGGGGAGGCTCGATACTGTCCATCAAAGCCGATCAGACGATGATACCTAACCTGATAAGACTGATCAGGAGGGAGAAGATGGTCGCGAGCGGCGGGTTCAAGGAAGGGCTCGTCATGATGCGGTACCACTCAGAGGTCTTCGTGGAGGCTAAGGACGTTCTTCGGGCCCCCTTCGACTGAGTTACTCCGAACTGAATGCCAGCGTTTTGTTAACTGGCTTGCACACCGAGAACAGTCATACGATTTGGCAACCAATCAGCGGTATGCAGAAATTGTATTCCTCCGGTCGGACATCGAAACGACCGATGCCAACGACGCCAAATCCAAGATAGTGGTAGGTCACAGACTCTACCCTGTGAAGGGTGCAGATGATCGGCTGCGACCCCACCCCCTGGCATTCTGGGGCTGATATCATTGGTGCACAAACCGAGAATGCGACCACAACGATCCCAAGAGCGGCGACCGTTGCCCTTGTCAGAGTCCTCACCATGTCTTCAACCTCTTGACTCACTGTTTCGGCTCTTTGTCTTAAAAGGCATCTCCAACGAGGATGTTCGCAGTCTCGCGAAGAGTGCAACAATGTCAAC
>JASIEW010000068.1 GCA_030045755.1 Nitrososphaerales archaeon | reverse complement strand
AACAACGGCAAGCCCCTCGGCCAAGCGAAAGGAGACGTGGCCATGGCTGCGAGACACTTCGAATACTTCGCCGGGCTCGCGGACAAGATCCAAGGCGCCACAATTCCCGTCCCAGGCAACAGGCTGGACTACACGGTCAAAGAGCCGCTTGGCGTCACCGCGCACATCGTCCCGTGGAACTACCCCCTCGTGATGGCAGCGAGGAGCATCGCCCCCGCGCTGGCCGCGGGGAACACAGTCGTAGCAAAGCCCGCGTCTTTTACCCCTCTCACGCTTCTCAAACTCGCAGAGATTGGCAAGGAGGCGGGCCTTCCGGACGGAGTGCTCAACGTGGTTACCGGAGGTGGCGACGAGATAGGAGGCGCGCTGGCAGGGCACCGCGACGTCAGACTGACCACAATCACGGGTTCGGTGGAGACGGGCATGAAGGTCATGGAACTAGCCTCATCGAACCTTTCGCGCGTCGTCCTCGAACTGGGCGGGAAGAACCCACAGATCGTCTTCGCCGACGCAGACCTGCCCAAGGCGGCCAAGGGAGTCCTCAACGGTATTTTCACGAACGCTGGCCAGATGTGCTGGGCTGGTTCGAGGCTGCTCGCCGAAGCGAGCGTGAAGGAGGAGCTGCTGAGGATGATCTCCGACGGAGCGACGGCGATGAGACTTGGGAGCGGCCTGCAGCCCGAAACGACCATGGGTCCGCTAGTGGCAGACTCCCAAAGAAAGCGGGTCGCCGAATACGTCGAAGGAGGGGTGGAGGAGGGCGCAAAGGTCGTGACTGGCGGAGCCGCGCCGGAGGAGGCAGAGCTCAGGGCGGGCTTCTTCTACAAGCCGACCGTCCTCGACGAGGTCACCGAAGAGATGAAGGTCGGACGCGAAGAGATCTTCGGGCCCGTGTTGACTGTCACGACTTTCAGCTCTCAGGACGAGGCCATCGCGAAGGCCAACGACTCGGAGTACGGGTTGTGGGCGGGCGTGTGGACCAAGGACTTGAGCAGGGCCCACGTGGTGTCGAGGAGGCTGGAGGCTGGAATAGTCACCGTCAACGAAGAGCCCCTTACGTTTCCGCAGACTCCGTTCGGCGGATTCAAGAGGAGCGGGAATTCGTCGGAGCAAGGCATGGACGCCGTCTCGACCTACGTGAGGGTCAAGAACGTGTCAGTGAATATGGATTAGCCGGGCTTCCAGGCGATTTCCTTCTTGCCTGCCTTCTGATTCACAAGCCGCGAGAGGTCGAACAGGAAGGTAGAGAGCCGGTTGAAGAAGGGCAACAGCTCAGGGTTCATGTCCTGGTCCTTCGAAGCCGCGACGATCCTGCGCTCCGCCCTCCTGCATACTGACCTCGCGACGTGGATCATGGCTCCGGTGGAAGTCCCGCCGGGCAGGATGAAGTTCGTCAGCGTGGGCAACTCCCGCAGGAGCTCGTCCGTCATCCTCTCTAGGCTAGCGGTGTCGGCGTCAGAAATTCTCGGCACACCAGGCGACTTCGACTCTGACGCTGCGTCTGCACCTGCCACGAACAGCATCGCCTGGACGGACTTGAGAGCGGAGACCACCCGGTCGTCGGTCGAACCTGCTATTACAACACCGAGCACGCTGTTCAATTCGTCGATCGTCCCATATGCCTCCACCCTCGGCGAGTCCTTGCTTACCCGCTTCGCCCCGTAGAGTGAAGTCTCGCCCTTGTCGCCGCCTCGAGTGTACAATGCGCCGGTTGCTGACACGGCACTATTAACGTCTGGCCTGCGACGAGCCGTCGGCAGGTCTGGTCACGCGCCCTGGGCGAGTCCGGGTCGGCCGCGTTCTGCGTCTGAATCCTTTGGGTCAACGAAATTAGCATTATGGGTCGGACTTTTTGCAGTCGGAAGTTTCTTATTGCAACTTTCCAGCGACAGGCAGGCGAGTCATAACGTCAGACACCGAGTTCGTGCACCTGTTCACTCCGCAAGAAGCGGGCAAGCTCCTTCCTGACATAAAGCCGAAGGTCAAGGAGCTGGTCGAGTTGAAGAGGTCCGTGGAGGAACTGCAGAGCGAGCTGAACCTGTACGGCATGATAGGATACACTCCGCGAGACCTGGTCGAGAGCGCGGCTCGTCTCGACTCCTACGTCGAGAGAATCAGGGTGAAGAAGGCCGAATTGGAGGATTTAGGCGTCAACTTCACGGACTTCGAACTGGGCCTTGTGGACTTCCCGGCAGAGAAGTTCGGCGAGACAGTGTTCCTATGCTGGAGGTACGGGGAGCCGGAAGTGGCGTACTGGCACAAGGAAGGCGAGTGCTACGTCGACAGAAAGCCCATCGGGATTCAAGTAATCCAACGCTAGCCCGCAAGAAGCTTTCTTGCGTTCAGCTTCAGAAGCTTGTCGGAGACCCCCGGTTTGAGCTTCGGTTTGAGATTCAATTCGTAGTCCTTCATCCAAGCCTCGTGTCTGATCATCGGATAGTCTGTCCCGAACAGAAACCGGTCCTGGAGGATCCCGTTCAGGTACGGAAGGATGCCCTGAGGCAGGTAGCGCGGCTTCCAGCCGGAGACGTCGATGAAGACGTTCGGGTTCCTCATAGCCACGGCCGTCGTAACGTCGTACCACGGCCATCCGAAGTGCGCCATGATTACGCGCATGTCGGGAAAACTCTGGCAGACCTCGTCCAAGAACTCTGGCTTGCTGTATCTTATCTCGCAATCTCCGAGGCCCGTAGTTCCCGTGTGGAACAAGACGGGCAGCGACCTCTCCTGACAGAATTCATAGATCGGATACATCTTCTTCCGGTCGTTGGGGTAGACCGAGTTTGCGCTGCTGTGGACCTTCAGCCCGCGCATCCCGAGGTCCAGGGCCGAGCGCTTGAGCTCGCTGAGGGCCTCCCTCCCTGCGTTTGGGTCGACGCCGGCGTACGCTATGAGACGGTCCTTGGACTTGTTGGCTATCCTTGCGAGGTCGTCGTTTCTCATCGTATAGTTCTTGAAGCTCGGATTCGGCGTCGCATGCGTGTCCTGGCCTAGGATGACGCCCTGTGAGACGCCGGCGTCGTCCATTTCGGAGATGAGCTGCTCCACTGACGACGGCGCCTTCGATATGTCCAGATTGAAGAAGTTGCACGCCTTGACGATCGGCCCGTTCTTCTTCATGAAGGCCCTGGTCCAAGGATGGAC
>JASIEW010000067.1 GCA_030045755.1 Nitrososphaerales archaeon | reverse complement strand
AGCCAAAGCGCCGCACTTCTTCCCTGGCAGGTGACACCCGGTCCGAGACTTCATCCGCGAGGTGAAAGAGACCTACATCTCGATGGGCTTCACCGAGCTGAGTGGAGGAAGCGTCCAGCCGGCGTTCTGGAACTTCGACGCTTTGTTCATCCCACAAGACCATCCTGGCCGAGAAATGCAAGACACATTCTATCTTGAAGGCCTGTCGGACGAGGGGCTCGCCAGAAAAGGCATCGTTGCGAACGTCGCCGCAGCCCACGAAGACGGGTGGACCACGGGCAGCCGAGGCTGGGGATACCGCTGGCGGGTCGAAGAGGCAAGGCGCTTGGTCCTCCGCACGCACAACACAGTCCTGACAATCAGGGCTCTGTCTGAGTCGAAGGAGAGCGAGACGAGGGTCTTCGCAGTGTCGAAGGTTTACAGAAATGAAAACCTGGACTACAAACATCTCGCCGAGTTCCACCAGATGGACGGGATAATGGTGGGCAAAGGGCTGAACGTGAGACACCTGATGGGTTTCCTGCAGGAATTCTACAAGAAGCTTGGAATGAAAGACGTCAAACTCTGGCCTACCTTCTTTCCTTACACCGAGCCCTCGCTCGAAGTGGTGGGCTATTCGGAGGTCGTGAAGGACTGGATCGAACTCGGCGGGTCCGGGGTCTTCAGACCCGAAGTCACCAGACCGCTGGGAGTGAAGCTTCCTGTGTTGGCGTGGGGTCCGGGAATCGAGAGGCTGATGCTGATGAGACTGGGACTAGACGACATGAGGGAGCTGTATGGCAACGACCTATCATGGCTCAGGAGCAGGGTGGAGCTTGCCGGTCGTTAGGATCGACCTCAGCCGCTTCGCCAAGATGGTAGGCGCCGACAGGGAGACCATTCTGGACAGACTCCCATTCGTGGGCCTCGACATCGAGGGGGTCGACGCAGAGCATGTCAGGGTCGAGTACAGCCCCAACAGACCTGACCTTGGGTCAGACTACGGGATAGCTCGGTCGCTAAGAGGATTGTTGGGCAAGGAACTGGGCATTCCGCGATACCACGTTTCAAAGTCAGGCATCAGGGTGACGGCCGACAGGCGCCTCTCAAAGGTAAGGCCGTTCATAGCTTGTGCGACCATCAAGGGGCTCAAGCTCAACGACGAGGACGTCCGACAGATGGTTTCACTCCAAGAGGACCTCCATAACGGCCTGGGAAGAAGGAGGAGGACTGCCGCAATAGGTCTGCACGACCTGGACTCCGTGAAAGCGCCCCTGTCTTACAGAGCCGTCGACTCCAGATTCAGATTCAAGCCACTTGGGGGCGTGAGCGACATGTCGATTGAGGAGATCCTAGACAAGTTGCCTGAAGGCAGGGCGTACGGAGGATCGTTCACGCAGTCCGGGCTCTATCCGGTGATCGTTGACTCCGCCTCGACAGTCCTCTCGTTCCCGCCTGTCATCAACGGGGACGCGACCAAGGTCACTCAGAAAACCAGGCACGTCTTCATAGACGTCACCAGCACCGACGCGAAGACGGGCGACGACGTCCTCGCAGTCATGGCCACGACCGTGGCCGAGATCGGAGGTGAAATCGGGACGGTGATGGTCCTAGAGGGCAAGGCGAGCCGCACCACCCCTGACCTCGCTCCAAACTCGCTCCCCTTGGACTTGGACCTCGTGAGGTCCCTCCTCGGGGTCGAGCTCACTGCGAAGCAGGTCTCCCAGGCCCTCGCAAGAAGCAGGATGGAGGCGAGGGGGAGAAGGGCGGTGGCTCCACGTTACAGGATCGACCTCATGCATCCAGTGGACATAGCAGAGGAAGTCGCGCTAGGATACGGCTTCGACAGGATAGGCTCCGTCTACCCGGCAAGCCCGCGGCCAGGATCCTTCAACGCTTTCGAGGAGTTCCTCGACTCGGCGGCCACGGTCATGGCGGAGTCGGGGATGACCGAACTGATGACCTTCGAGCTCGTCGATGACAGAACGCTGTACTCCAACTTTGGAAGGCCCGCCTCTTCCAAGATTTCGGTCCACGAGCCTCGGAGCTCCGACCACTCCTTGCTAAGGGACTCACTTCTCCCAACGCTGATGTCCGCCCTCTCGAGCAACGTCAAGTCCGAGTACCCTCAGCGCGTCTTCGAGGTGGGGAGGGTCTACATCAGGAAAGAGCGGTGGGTCTCGGAGGAGTGGCACTTGGGGTGCTTGGTCGCCCACTCGCAGGCGGCCTTCTCGGAAGCGAAGATGTACCTGGAGTCGGCCTGCAGGCTACTCACTGGACAGGAAGCTTCGGCGAGGGCGGCGGGGCACTGGGCGTTCTCGAACGGAAGGTGCGCCTCGGTCGAAGTCTCTGGGAAGATACTGGGCTATGTCGGAGAGCTGACGCCAGAGTCGATAGAAGCCTGTGGCGTCAAAGTACCGGTATCCGGGTTCGAGATTGACTTGACGGCCGCGCACGAACTGCTAAAATAGAGCCGCGGCTTCTCGGGACCAGACGGCCTTCGTTCCAATGCGCGAAAAACGGCCACCTGCGAAGGCGGTGACGCTTTGATGAGCAGATGGTTTACCCAACCGCGCGACAGACGGGGGCCGTTTGCCCGTCAAAGAGGCACGGTGACGATCCCCGCTCAAGGCTGGGGCATGATCCGCGCCTGTCAGAGGCGGGCAACATCCTCAAGAGGAAAGTCGGCGTGATAGACAAGAGAGAGAAGTCGTATCAGGAAATGGCGCCGTCTATCTCCGACTTCGTCCGCGACCTCGACCGCCTCTCTGACGAAGGCTGGTGCGTCCTGGTGGAGGGAGCCAGAGACCAGAGGGCCATGCGGGCGCTCGGGTACGAGGGAGGCATGTTCACAGTCTCCCAGTTCGCGAGGAACCGGAAGCGGGCGACTGGAACTGCCAGAGGTGTCGTGATACTGACCGACCTGGACAGGGAAGGGGCAGTTCTCGCCGCGAGGTTCGTGAAGCAACTGCGTCACGAAGGCCTGAGAACCTCGCTCAACGAACGGAGAAGGCTGAAGGCCATCTCTAGAGGCGTCTTCCTCCACATCGAGAACCTGTCAAGGTTCGGAGTGCAAGACGCCTGACCTGGACCTATTCAACTCACAGGTCCTGAGGCTAAGTCAACCATTCTCACTGTATCGTGAACGAATCTCTCCCAGAATCTTCCTCCCTATGGTCGGATTACGCGAGACGAGGTTCTGAAGCGAGTCTTGGCTGGCCATCAGGCATCGGCAAGGTTCGACCGCTACGACCTCGGCGGTCCGCTGCCGCTGAAATCCTAAGGCGACGAGCTCCCCAAAGAAGTCGAAGGGTCCGATGGTCGCGATGGCGTCCCCTCCCCTCTTCACACTCGCCCTTCCTTCCAGCAGGACGTAGAAACTCGGCGAGCGGTCGCTGTCCCGGATTATGGTCTCTCCACCCTGGAATGTCGCTTTCTGAAATGCGGTTGCCACCACTTCCAGAGCCTTCTCGTCCAGCCCCGCAAAGAGAGGTATCCTGCCGAGGTCCTCTATTCGATTGTCCATGTGTTCCCCGCTCCTTGGCACTTTAGGCAGCGTAATTACTTGTTCCGGGTTCGCAGGCTGCACGAACCACGAAGTTTATATTTAGTCGATTTTATGCAAGATTTTGAATAACGCTTACCACGTTAAGAACGAGTTGAAAGCGAAATGCAAGAAGTGAGTGGAATTGCCAGATTCAGGTATAGTAAAATATCTAGTAAAACTTAGATTTGAGGTAGACGGAGTCGTCGAAAGGGCCGACGTGATTGGGGCGATCTTCGGACAAACGGAGGGCCTCTTCGGTCCTGAGATGAACCTTAACGAGCTCCAGAAAAGCTGGAAAGTCGGAAGAATAGAGATCAACCTCGAGTCCAAGAACGACAGGACGAAGGGCGAGGTAATCATACCGATGTCCACCGACGTCGGGACCGCGGCCCTGATTGCCGCTGCGGTCGAGAGCGTCGACAAGGTCGGGCCGTGCAGCGCGAGGTTCACGGTGGGGGAGATCGAGGACGTCAGGGCGGTCAAGCGCAAACAGATAGTCGACAGAGCGAAGGTCATAGTCAGAGAGTGGAGTTCCAAGACGTCGAGCGAAGGCGAGAACGTCCTCAAGGACGTCACGGAGTCCACCAAACGGGCCAGGGTGATCAACTACGGCTTGGAGAACCTACCTGCGGGGCCTGGCGTGTACTCCTCTGAGTTGGTCTATCTCGTCGAGGGCAGGGCAGACGTGGTCCTGTTCCTTAGAGCCGGAATCGAGAACGTGGTAGCCCTCGAGGGGACGTCCGTCCCGGAGTCGATAATCGAACTCGGCAAGAAGAAGAGACTGATCGCCGTGCTCGACGGCGACAGGGGTGGCGACCTGATAGAGAAGGAGCTCGCGCAGGTAGTCAGAGTCGAGAAGGTTCTGAGGGCGCCGACAGGAAAGGAAGTGGAAGACCTCACACCGATAGACGTGATCACCATGCTGAAGGCGGAGAGGGTCGAACCCGGATCAATGTCCCGCAGGGACCGGTCGAGCGAGCGCTCGGCTCCAAGAGCTCAGGATGAGGCGGACGAACCTGTAGTGGTCAAGACGAAGGAACTCTACCCGAATCTCAACGGAACACTGGAGGCTGTCTTCCTCGACCAGTCGTTGCAGGAGATCGGCAGGTTCCCAATCAGCGAACTCGTCCAAAAGATGGAGAGCGCAGGCGGAGCACAGTTCCTCATATTCGACGGAATAGTCACTCAACGCCTCGTCGAGACGGCCGCTAGGGTGGGAATCAAAGGGATCATCGGCCACCGTACCGGAGAGCTGAACGACATTCCCGACGAGATGCGCATAGGCACGTTTAGGGACTTGGGACTCGAGTAGCTTCGGGTCGGATGATAGTCAACGAGCTAGACCCAAAGCACGGCCATTGTTCTCTGACACTCGAGTCTGCCGAGGACCTCTGGAACCTCCGGAGATTGATTGAGAGAGGGGACGTAATCGTCACCCGGAGCTCTAGGGTCGTCAAAAGAGAAGACGAGTACTCAAGGCCCGACAGGGGCGAGAGGGTGAAGGTCACAATCGCGCTCTCGGTGGAGGAGGTCCACCTCGACAGCAGCATAGAGCGGATCAGGGTAAGGGGCACCATACTCGAAGCGAGCGACGACAGCGTCACGAAGTCGGGCTCGCACGCGATCACTCTATCTCCTGGGCACGCTGTCACACTTCGAAAGAGGAATTGGAGCCCGCTGGACACGAATCTCGTCCGGAGCCAGCAGAGCTCATCGACGAGATATGTGCTGGTGGCCGCGGACAGGCGGGAAGCGGGAATCGGAGCGCTCAGCGGCTCGCACCTTACAGTACTGACCACCATCGAGTCAGGCCTCGGAGGAAAGATGTCTGACGAGCAGAGCCCGCAGGCGTATCTCTCAAGGGTCGCGGGCGTTGTCGCGCAAGCAGCTTCCGAGACGGACGAAGTGATAGTCAGCGGTCCCGGCAATTTCAAGAATTCCGTGGCCAACAAGATCAGGGAGAGGATCGGACATGCGAACGTGCGCGTGCTAGAGGGCCTCGACGAGACTGGGGCCGATGGGGTCAGGGATGTGCCCAAGCACAAAGGCTTCCAGGAGCTCGCCAGGGGATCCGTCGTGGTGGAAATGCAGCGCATCGTAAGTGAGGCCATCAGGAGAATCTCGACCGGCGACTCGAAAGTAGCATACACGCTGCCGAGAGTGAGTGACTCCGCGACCGTCGGCGCGGTCGAGTCCTGCGTCGTTTCCGACAACGTGTTCTCGACGGGGGCGGACGAGGACGAAGTCGTAGGCGTCATGAACGGGATCGAGACCAAAGGCGGCAAAGTGTACTTGGCAGACTCATCGATGGAGTTCGGGAAGCAGGTCTCGTCGTTCGGAGGGATCATCGCCCTGCTCCGGTACTCCGTCAGAGCTTGAGCAGTTCCGGAAACACGAACTCGGCTAGGATCGCCAGGACTATGCCTCCCTTGATCAGGTCCTTCCCCAACCTCCGTTCTGTGTGAGTATAGTAAAGGAGGAGTCCGACCATCAGCACTGAGATGTATGCAAGCCTGGCGACGTCGATGACCGTGCTGTCCAAAGTCGTCAGTATCACCGTCATGATCGAAGTGAATTGTTGGGCGAGGCTCTGTACCGTGCTCGCCAGACCGGATGGAGGTTGAACGGCTGACATCCCTCATTGAACCTGCGTTCGATATTTAACGGCCTGGTCTAGATCAGATAGGGTCCGGCTACTACGCCCAATATCAGCGCTATCACCGCCAGAGTCACGACGGCGGTGATCGTCATCAGCGACCTCTCGCTCAGCTTGCCTTTGCCCAGGGCCTTCAGCCCCACCATGAATGCCTGCCCGCCGTCCAGAGGATAGATGGGGAGCGCGTTGAAGATGGCCAGGTTGAAGTTCAGGAAGAATATCCAGTAGAGGAAATTCGAGAGCGGGACCGCCACAGACCCGAGGGGCGACGTGAAGAACGGGGCCAGGGCGCTGGAGTACGGGACCCGCGTCTGGCAGACAGGCAGAGTCGGGACGCAGAAGAACAGATAGACGTTGCTCAGCGGCGCCGAGTATCCTGAGACCGTCGCGGTGAGGGCCGCCTCCGGGATTTGGATGACGCCTATGTACGGATAGGTGGTGTTCTGGTGGGTCTGAAGGTTCTCTATAACGTCGCAACAAGCGAGCGTCACGTTGACCGTGGTCGTCTTGCCGTCGCTGTAGTACGTCATATTAATCGTCTGGCCTGCCTTCAGCGTGGTGTTGGGCCCGAGCACGGTGCTGAGGTCGGTCAGTCTCTGGCCGTTGACCTGCGTCACTACATCTCCTGACCTCAGACCTGCGCTATACGCCGGCGTGTTCGGGGCCACGGTCACCAGCCCGGCCCCGGATGCGACAGGCGTGAAGGCCCCCACGACGACGCCAAGCAGTAGAAGACAAATCAGCGCCAGCACGATGTTGATCCCTGCACCTGCGGCCAAGACTCGTCCTGCGTAGGACGCGCGCGTCGTCCTGATTGCTTGCTCGTCGACATCGACGAAGGCCCCGATGGGCACGAAGAGGAAGAAGAGAAGGCCCGCAGACTTCACGGGCAAGCCGAGACTCCTCGCGACGATTCCATGTGCCCCTTCGTGCACGATCATGGCGATGACCAGCGCCGCCCAACCATCGACTATCGGGAGGTATGGATTGATACCCGGCAAGCCTATGTTGGCTAGAGGACTGATGGTCCGTATGTAGCTCACTACTTCCCCGCCCCGCGGTGAGAGAAGAACAGAGAGCTCGTCGAGGAAGATGTACGCCCCAATCGCCGCGGCCACCGGCATCAAATAGAGCAAAGCCCATCCTGTGGGCCTCGATAGCCTGTTGCGGCCCAGTCGGTCCATGAAGGACTGGAACCTTCTCGTCCGGAGCAGAATCACTCCGTATTGGAACTCGACTTTCTTGAACTCCTCTTGTGTCACTTGCCGTGGTTCGACCTCGAAAGCCGCTTTAAGGGTTCACGCTGTAGACGCCGAGTGCAAGGCGAAGCCGCCGCCCAGAAGACTTTCACCGGAACCACGCTTAATAGCGGAGGCTGGGGCAACGTGACGCCTTCCACATGAGTGCCTGTTCGCGTTGTGGTGGAGTCCCGTTCTATTCGCGAAGCTATTCGGGTGAGACTCTCTGCAAACGATGCTTCAGGGACTCGATCGTTTCGAAGACGAGGAGGACCGTATCGAAGTATGACATGATTCGTCGCGGCGAACGCGTTGCGGTCGCAGTATCCGGGGGCAAGGACAGCCTCTCCTTGTTGCGAGTTCTTCACGATTTCGCTGGTAGCGAGGGAGACGACCTTGTAGCAGTCTCCGTGGACGAGGGCGTGGCCGGCTACAGGGACGAAGCTCTCGCGCACGCAAGAGAGCTGACCTCTGAGCTGGGCATAGAACACGTCACTGTCTCCTACAAGGAACTCTTCGGCTTCTCATTAGACGAAGCCCTGGACTGGGATGACGAGCGCGAGGTCTCTTCCTGCAGCTTCTGCGGGGTCTTCCGGCGCCGCGCCATCGACGAGGCGGCGGTGCGGGCGAACGCCTCAGTAGTTGCAACGGCGCACAACCTGGACGACTTCGTCCAGACCTTCATGATGAACCTGATGCACGGCGATGTTGCCAGGTTGACCTGGCTCGACCCCGCGTACTCCGACGCAAGCTTCCCGGTCAGGAGGGTGAAACCCTTCATGGAGATCTACGAAGCGGAAGTCGCTTTGTTCGCGTATCAGTCGAAGATAGCGTTCCAGAGCGTGAGCTGCCCCTACATGCACGAGGGGCTGCGCAGCGAGGTCCGCGACTACCTGAACATGATGGAAGCGAACCACCCCGGAATGAAGAATGTCCTCCTGAGGTCAGGCCTGGATGTGATATCCCACTACGCCCGTCCTGGAGGGAAACAGTCAGTCCCTTGCTCCAGCTGCGGGAAGCCTTCCTCAAGCGGACTCTGCAACGTGTGCAAGATGAAGGTCGCCATAACAGAACACGCCAAAGGCAGACCCAGGCCCATCGACACGGCTGGCTTCACTTCCTCCGCAGAGATTTAGAAACGACCCCGACGCAGACCTAGTACCGGTCTGACCACTTCGAGCTACGGGCCGAAAAAGCAAGCACGCTTATAGCGATGGAGGTTCTGACGAAGTCGGCGGTGGGTAGGGCAGGTAGGGTAGCCGTCTACCAGAATGCTGAAACCGGCTTTATGCAGCGGCCAGCAACCTTCGGGTAAAGCCACCTTCCTCGTTACCCGCACCGGGCGGGGGAGACGAACTCACGCCGAGGTGGGCGGTCATGAGGGGCAGTCCTCTCGAAGGAGAGGCACCGACTCTTAATTGCCGAATCGGGCGAGATCCGGGAGGGAGCAGCCCTAAGGCGACGCGACCACGCTGCCTCGTCTACGTGGGGGATTCCCCATCTGGTGAGATGGGAGCGGAGAGTGGTGGTGAACTCCGGGGGAACTGCCGCCACTTCGTTTTTATCGGCCATGAAACCGGTCGAAACTCGCGCAGGGGTAGCCTAGAGTCCTAGACGGGAAGCCTGGTAAGGCGCAGTCTAAAGGGCGCAAGCTTGCTAAGCCTGTGTCTCGCAAGGGACTCGTGGGTTCGAATAGCGCGCCTCGGGCGAAAGCTGATCGGGGCCGCTCGGGAGTCCCACCCCCTGCGCCTTCACGCGAACTTTCTTCCGGCGAACCTGGCATCGGGGCCAAGCTGTTCTTGAATCCGTATCAACTCGTTGTATTTTGCGATCCTCTCCCCCCTCGCTGGCGCCCCAGTCTTGATGAACGGAGCCCCGAACGCGCTCGCCAAGTGCGCGATGAAGGGATCCTCTGTCTCTCCTGAACGGTGTGACACCACTACGGTCCAGTCTGCACGCCGAGTCACACCCATCGCATCCTCGGTCTCAGTCACCGTCCCGATTTGATTGAGCTTGACCAGCACGGCGTTGGTCGCCTTGGTCCTGATCCCTTCTTTGATCCTTGAAACGCTAGTCACGTAGATATCATCGCCGATTATCACGCTCTTCTTCCCAAGCCGCTTGGTGATAGATGCAAAGGACTCAAAGGAGTCCTCGTCGAATGGATCCTCGATGGTCAGCAGTCCGTATTCGTCCCGAAGAGAGGAATAGAAGTCCTCGAGTTCCGGCGGCTCAAAGCTCCTCCCGTCTATGCGATACCTACCGTCCTTGCCATAGAACGTAGAGGAGGCAGCGTCGATGCCTATCCTAACCTCGTCCTCCGAGTAACCCGAGTCCTTCACCGCGTGCCGGATGGCATCTAGGGCGGCCCTGGTGGAGTCCAGTGGAGGGGCGAATCCGCCCTCGTCTCCGACGTTGATTGCTCCCCTGCCGTACTTGGACGTCAGCACGCTCTTCAGCGACTGGTACACTTCAGAGCCCGCCCTTACCGCTTCGGTGCATGACTCTGCCCCCACCGGCTCGATCAGGAATTCCTGAACCGCGAGCTCGTTTCCCGCATGTTCGCCTCCGTTGATGACGTTCATCATCGGGACTGGAAGCGCATACGTCCTCGAGTGCCTCAGTTGTTCGTACAGTCCCACGCCGCGACCGTTGGCAGCCGCCCTTGCGGCAGCCATCGAGACAGCCAGTATCGCATTAGCGCCTAGCCTTTCCTTGTTCTCCGTTCCGTCCAACGCTATCATCGTTTCATCGACGAGGCGTTGGTCGGCGACGTCGATGCCGGCGAGCCCTCGTGCAATCACGTTGTTGACATTCGAAACGGCCTCCGACACTCCCTTACCATGAAAGTTCCTGGCGTCTCCATCGCGTAGCTCCAACGCCTCTCTCTTTCCCTTTGAGGCACCAGAAGGCACGCTCGCTCGTCCTATGGCGAGCTTCGTTGCGACCTCGGCCTCGACCGTTGGGTTTCCGCGTGAATCTAGTATCTGCCTAGCCCTAACGCTTACGATGTTGGTCGACTTGTTCTCCTCTAACTAAGGCCGAATTCATTCCCGGTGATAAATCTGACCTGTCGTCCATTTCTGGAGCGCAGGCATCCAACGCTTATTAGCGGTCTGAAATCCCGCGGCAAACGGGCCGGTCGTCTAGCTCGGTTAGGACGTCAGGACACTCCCGCCAAGCCCTTACACGGCGAATCGAACGTGCGCCAGGGTCGGCGGTTCGAATCCGCCCCGGCCCACACATATGGAGCAGGTCGACCATCACTAGAACAATCGTAACAGCGCTTTAATAGCGAAACTGACCCTACGTTGACCACGAAAAGCAAAAGTCTCGCGTCAATGACTTTGATCGCTGCCGCAATTCTCTTACTTTCAGCAACGCATTCAGCTACGCCGCTGACCACAACCCAGAACGAACTTGCTGCGCCAGCATCGCCCACCCACCTGACCCACCCCATGACTCCTGCAACGTTGCCCGGTGGAGCATCGTCTGCAACAGACTCGGCCGTGTCATGCCCAGAACCAAGCGGCGAATGTGCGTATTCGCTCAACTGGGGAGGCTATGCAGTCTGTGATGAAACCCAATCAGCCTGTGCCGCGGCGTTTACCTCCTCTCCTCCGACTCCGACGGAAGGAAAGGTAACGTACGTGACAGGCTCTTGGAATGTCCCAACAATGACGTCTTCGAACGCTCCCTACAACAGGAACACCAACTGCACCGACGCCGATAGCACATGGTATGACAACTCAGTCTGGGTCGGAATCGACGGACTCGTCGACGGAACCGTCGAGCAGACAGGAACCAGTACAGACTGCTTCTACGGACAGGTGTCTTACTACGCATGGTACGAGTTCTACCCTGCGGGCTCTGAACCTGTCACCATCACCGTCAACGGTGGTGACAGCATCACCGCCTCGGTCACCTGCGTTGCCGCCACCGTAGACAGTGTCTCAGGCGCCAACTGCACCACGACCATAACGGACAACACAAACCACGAGTCTTACACAAGTCCACTGACATTCGTCCAAGGGGCGTTACTGAACTCCGCGGAGTGGATTCAAGAAAGCGCCTACTACGATGGGTTCTTGGCGCTCACGTCCGTGAACACACTGACCTTCACGAATGCGCAGGCAACCATCGGCGGCCATACCCTGGGGATATCCGGATGGGGCTCCCAAGTGTACTGGCTGGTGATGGTGGACTACAACTTCCCATACGCTCCGGTCTATCATCAGTCGTTCTACGTGAAAGCCGAACCGTCGGCGCTCAGCAGAAACGGCGAATCCTTCACATCCACCTGGATAAGCAGCGGTCCATAAGAGGCCAAGCGGACATCGACTCCGCCTGGTCCTCCTCCCGTTTTCCGAGCACGACAGGAGACACACCGTTCGAAGGGTTAACTAACATGAGCTCAGAGGAAGGTCGATGCCCAACTTCAGGTACATAACCTGGTCAGAGTATGGCAACCTGACAGAAGCGCTCGCAGAGAAAGTCAGCGCCGAGGGAAAGAGCTTCGATATCGTAGTCGGCATAGCGAGGGGAGGAATCCCGGTGTCGATGGTGGTATCCGACCACTTGGGCGTAAAAGTGGACTTCATCAACGTGAAGTCTTACAACGACATCGGCAAGAGGACTCCTCCAAGGATTGTCTCAACGCTGACCGAGAGCATAGCACAGAGGAGGGTATTGGTGGTCGACGACCTAGTAGATCAGGGAGACACCTTGGCCTTCGTAAAGCGCCACCTGAATGAACAGAGGCCGAAGTCCTTGGAAACCGCTGTGCTCTTCAGGAAACCCTGGAGCAGGACGGAACCCGACTTCTATCTGGAGAACGTCTCCGAGTGGATCGTCTTCCCCTTCGAGCTGGGGGAGGTGAGCAGACAGAGGGCAGAGCTGGAACGAACAGAGAAGCTGGCGGAACAAGGATAGTCTCAGTCCCCGCGGGGGCCGCTACTAGTCGAAGCCCCCAAGCAGAGAGGATAGGATCCTATAGGTCAGCCCCCAGACAATGTAATCCGAAACAAGGATTGCAGGCATCTCGACCGTCCTTCCTTCGGATTCAATCTTCCGCACGACCCTCGCGTCAGGAGACAACAGGCTTCCGACATCCAGCCATCTGTAGGATGCTACTTCCTCGTTGGCTCTCACATTGAGCTCCGCTTTCGCCAGAAAAACACAGGGGACGACTTCGATGGCGCCTGTGTGGGTCCTCATAGGCTCCCCGTACCCGAGGAATTCGGCCGACCCGAGCAGGTCGATTCCCACCTCCTCTGACGTCTCCCTCACGGCTGTGCCCCTTATGCCCTTGTCCTCAGGCTGAGACTTGCCGCCGGGGAATGCTATCTGCCCGGACCAAGGGTCGCCCGCACGCTCCGCCCGTCTGATGAGAAGCAGCTTCGGAGCGCTCTTGTCTATCACGACTACAGAGACGGCCGCACTGCGTAGTCCGCTCAGGCGAGGCTCACGTTCAGCGAGCCTCTTTGTCATGTCTCCGACTACGCCTTCGCCCAATCTGAGGGTGGCCGACAGTTCGTCCAATCTTAATAACGTATTTTGCGAGAACCGAGTCCTCAACAGTCTGGCAGAGCCGCTGTCATGGCTTCGGACTGGGCCTTGTTGCGCCGAAAAGGCTCCTCTCATCTTCGGAAAGCACGAGCAGTCTGGTCTGCTCGTCTGAGAGCCACCGATACACCCTCGTGACATACTCGTTGAACTCCTCAGCCGGGAAAGGGACGCCCGGCGTGTGTCTGGTGAAGTCTCCAGTGTCCCACCTCTTGAGTAGAATCTTGTATCCCGAAGTATGAGAGCAAAAGTCAAGGAAGACGCGGGGAATCTCGCCTCCTGCCACGAGGTCGGTGTTTTGGATGATCACTTTCTCGATTTGCAGGTTGATGGGCATGAAGACCTCCGATATCCAGAGTCTCCATTCTGCTGCTTCTTTCTCGGTTGGTTCGTTCTCAGTTCCCCAATAGATGTCACGACCAGGGTAGAACTCCGCCCTGAAGTCACGTAAGACAGCCTCGCCTTCCTTGACCAAGGCAAGCAGCGGTCCGTACAATTCCTTCAGCTGGCGGTTGACCCTCTCTAGCCGCGCCCTGCGACGCTCCAGCTTCAGATTGTTGAGGTAGGTAACGAAGTATCCCGCCAGAGCCAGCACGACCGTGGCCAAGACACCAATGATCGTCAGAACAGCGTCGGAAACCATCGAGCGGGTTTCGCCTATGCGTTAGATAGCTGTTGTCTTAAGAGGGACTGATAATTCCCAGAGGACAGAAACGCCAGGACCCGGGTGCACTCCGACACCCTTGCGTCTCCGACTTCGTACATCATCTTAAATACGTATCAAGAACTTTGGTCGAGTGACTCTGCAATATGACACTGGAGACAAGTCATCAGGAGATAGTCAAACTGACCGAAGCGAACTTCGACAGCATAGGTTCTAGCTCGAAGTTGATGCTCGTGGACTTCTGGGCCCCGTGGTGCGGCCCATGCATCGCGATGGAGCCTGTCATCGAGAGGCTCGCTTCGAAATACTCAGACCGGGTCGTGTTCGGGAAGGTCAACGTGGATGATGAAATCAACATATCGTCACGTTACCAGGTCTTCTCCATCCCGACCTTCATGCTCTTCAAGAACGGTCAGCCTCTGGAAGCGACGATAGGGGCTGTGCCCGAAGCATCTCTCGAGCGGATGATACGAAACGCGATAGACAGCGACTCGACCACGATCTAGGTCACACGCGTCCCATCCGTCAAGAATATGTCTGCGTCTTGGAGGCTTACTGACCGTGAGGACAGAACGGGTCCAAACTCGAACGACTTGCTGCGGTTGATGGGCTGACCTCCGACCATCCTGTTGAACGGTGGCATCACCGTAAGGCGTCCCTTGCCCTTGGACTTCGAGTCATAGCCGGCTCCTTCCAACAGTTCTTCTACCTGGTAGTCTGCCTTCACCCAGACTGATTCCCTGGTTCTCGCGCCGAGCGCATCCTTCATTTCATAGGTGAAATGGGAGTGCCCGATTACAAGGTTCCTGCTCCTTATCGCCTCCTCTGATGGCCAAGCATGTCCGTGAGCGACTCCGATTCTGGCCGCACCATTCCCGATCACGGTTCCCTGCGAAGGATACAGGACTACGCGAGGAGGCAGAACCGACTTGATGTTTCCATCGTGGTTTCCCGGAACTACTCCAACGGACTCGAACAGATCCAACATCGTGTCGAAGAACCAAGGGACGACGCTCCACTCTATGTCCTCTACCTTGCCCACGTTGTGCTTGACATCCCCTAGGACCATCACCCTCTTCGGCCCGAACCTCTCCGCAAGGTCTCGCACTCTCGAAACCATCTTGACGGAGTACGCGGGCAGCCTGAACCCCTTCCTCGCCATCTCCTTTTCGAGCCCGAGATGAAGGTCTGAGATGAGAAGCGTGGAAGTGCCCCCGTCGGAGTGGACGAGCGCGGCTTCACCTGGCACTATCAGGAGCATTTGAAGGACGGATTCGTTGCGGGAGTGACTTATCCCTTCTGAAGGTCCGCGAGTCTCGCAGAGCTAGGCTATCAGAGGAAATACCTGGCTGCTCACGAAGGTCTTGAATTCAGGCAACTCCATCTTGCTGAACGCGGTGACTATGCAGTTCCTGGTGAGGCCGATTACGTAGCCGTAGGCCTTGCTCGTGAATACGATGTACCAAAGCTTGCCGTGGGTCAGGTAGTCCGCGTACAGTCCCGTGTTACCGAGCTCCGCGCCGTAGAGCGAGAGTTTGCTGATGTTGGGCAGGTCGACGTCAGAGTAGAAGACTACCTTCGTGTCCTGGAAGTTCGCTTCGTGGAACTTCCTCAGAGTCTCGGGCTCGATTCTCGCCTCCACGACCTGTCCCAGGCTCATGAAGACTGCTTTGCTCATCTCGTTAGCCGCGCTGTTCGCCCTGGTCTTCTTGTCATACACAGTCAGAAAGAGCCTGTCCTTGTGCACGTTGAACGAGAAGGGAGCCTCGTACGTCCTGGGCACCGGCACCGCTTTCCCCCTGTGCCTCACGACGAACACCATGTCAAAGGAGAAGGTCCCTTCGAGCGCGGACTTCCCAATGCTCAGGTTGTCTATCTCTGTAACGAGTTTGAACTCCTGTTCTTCGACGCTCGTCTCCGTCTCGACTCTGAACGACTTCAGCTTCTCCGCGAGAGTGTCCATGTCGTAGCTTTCCCGAACGAGGAACACCTTCCCGGCTAGAACCAAGGCAGCCCGCCTCCTTGTACCAGGTTTATCAACTAGTTACCCCAGAATTGCCTCGTAGTGACGAACCTGATCTTCGCCTCGAGCAGGTCCCTGTAGAATATCTCTTCGTCGTCGTGCATCTCCGCCAATATCCTCGAAGCGGTCTGAGGGCCGATTCCATAGACGCTGAGAGCCACTACGGCCTTCTTCCCGTAGGACAGGACGAGGTCGGCCGACCTCCTTGCCTTCGAGAGCTCGGCCCTCTCTTCTTCGTCCAGATGCACTTTGGCGTCGCGCTTCACGATGAGGTCGGCGAGCTTCTCCGTTCCCCAGTAGCAGGGCGCGAGAAGCCCCGAGCCACATGCGGAGCACTTGGGCTCCTCCGCTAACTCGCCGACCGTCGCCACTCCTTGGTCGGTCCCGCACTTGACACAGAGCAGGCTGACATCGGTCGAGAAGATGCTCGCCTTCATCCTCTGGTATGACGACTTGCCGAGCGAGTCGGGGGCCACGGCCTCGGGGACTTCGAGGTACTTGTAGAGCAGGCCGTACGCGATTGGCGTGGGCTTGTCGCCGGCCAAGTAGGTCTCGACCGCAATCTCTCCTCTCTGGACAGCCATCAAGATACGTTTGCTCGCCTCCATGTCGATGAGGTCCCTTCCTGTCTCTTGGAGGGCTTCTTCGAAGATCGGCGTCCTTTCGAAGCGCGTCGGAAGAGAGCACAGGTTGGGGTGGGCGATCAGCTTCCCCCTCTTCAGGGCGCCGAACCTTTCGGCCACGTACTTGACCCTGGCGGGAAACGGGAAGTTCCTCTGCGCGGCCACCGCGTATGTCCTCTCGAGCTCCTCGGGCTTCAGTCCCGTGAGTTCATTGGCCATCGCTCTCAGGTCGAGGTCTTCCGTGTCCGCAGTCAACTCGACAAGGAGCCTGTACCCATCGAGCCACCAGACTCTGACAAGGCCCCTTCGGGACAGGATTTCCTCGAAGACATAGGCGAATGTCCGGTTCACCGACTCCCCGAAGCACAGGTGGACTATCAGATACTTGCCGAAGCCTTCGAAAAGGACCAGATTGTCCGAGGGCACGGCCGCGCCCATCTTCTTGTGCTCGGCAATCTCGTCCACCGCGAGCGCCTTGGCGGCCGGGTCGCCGGGCAGCGCTTCCAGTGTCCTCTCCACGGCTCCTTCTCCAGCGTCAAGGGCGTCAGATATCATCCGCCTGAGCCGACCAGTCTCGGTTGCCAAGCCATAAGGTACGGGGAGCATCTCGCCGTCCCAACCGGGCAGCGCTGCCAGCGGGTCCTCGACAGGCGTCACGTAGATCTTTCTGTCTTCGGCTATCTGCTCGATCTGCCATATCTTGCCCTTGCAGATGAAATGCACTCCCTTCTTTGCCCGAAGAAGGACGAACTCCTCGCCCAGTATGCCCACGGTCTGGTTGGTCGACACATCAACTACCAGATACCTGGTCTCGTCCGGTATCATCGAGAGGTTCTCATAGTAGTAGTCCCTGGTCATCCTTGTCCTGTACAGTCGCTTCTGGTCGAACCTGATCTTCCCCAACTCCGCGAGGTACCCGACCGTCCTGAGAAAGCTCTCCTTTGGAAGGTCGCGAAATGGCGCGGCGAGTCTCACCTGCTCGTACAGCGCGTCGGCTTCCATCGTTTCGAAGTCCATCAGGTATCCCGCTACCTGGTGCGCCAGCACGTCCAACGAGTTCGAATAGGGCCTGGTCGGCTCTATTCTTCCCTGCGATGCGCACACCACGCTCGCCGTCGACTCGAGAACGTCGTCTGCCGACACAGCCAGAAGGACACCCTTGGACACTCTTCCCAGTCTGTGGCCGCTACGCCCCACTCTCTGGACGAGGCCGGTCACCTGTCTTGGAGACATGTACTGCACGACCAGGTCGACCGACCCTATGTCTATCCCGAGTTCCAGAGTGCTCGTGCAGACCAGTGCCTTCAACTGACCGTCCTTGAACGCCTGCTCCACCCTCTCCCTCTCCTCCCTGGGCAGCGACCCATGGTGGACTCCCACGTCCTTCCTCAGCCTCGCCAACTTCTCTCCAAGCATCTCGGCGACTGTCCTGCTGTTCACGAAGATCAGGGTCGACGTGTGAGACTCTATCACGTCGTTGATCCTCGTCAGTCTAGCCGCAAGGTCAGGAGCCGAGTAGGTCTCCCTTGCGGCAGACTTGCTGGAAGGGTCAGGCACGGGATACTCGATGGCGTAGGTGAACTCCTTCGGAATTTCGGCCTTTACGACTGTGCACTTCTTGTCTCCGAAGATGAATCTGGCGGCGACTTCAGGGCTCCCGACTGTGGCGGACAGCGTGACCAGTTGGAAGTCTGGCGCTACCTTGCCGAGCCTGTTGAGGCCGACGCAAAGCTGGACCCCACGTTTGCTCTCCACTAGGTTGTGCAGTTCGTCGACCACCACCGCCTTCAGGTGGGACAGATTCTCTCTCATCCGCCTCCCTGGGAGGATCGCCTGCAACGTCTCGGGGGTAGTGACCAGCACGTCCGGGGGGTGGGCCGACTGCTTCGCCCTCTGGCTCTGGGGCGTGTCCCCGTGCCTGATGTCTACGCTGAGGCCCAGTTTCCCACACCATATCTGCAGCCTCCTGAGCATGTCCCTGTTCAGGGCCCTCATCGGCGTGATGTAGAGCATGGATATCCCCTCGCCGCGCCCTTCGGTCACGAGCCTGCTCAGTAGCGGGAGGAGGGCGGCCTCCGTCTTTCCAGACCCTGTCGGAGCGACGACGAGCACGTTCTCGCCCCTCGAAATCAGCGGCCAGGCCTTCGCCTGAGGCGGAGTCGGATTCGTGAAGCCTGTCTCATCAAGTAGCGCTCTGACGGCCGGAGCGAGCGCCTCAAAGGAGCTGCCCGACGACAACACTTGGCCGCGGGCGCCCTTCGCGATTTAAGGCCTCGGGAGAGAGGGAGAGGTGAAAGTGTCTGGGAAGTGACAGAAAATCCGCGCAATGTCTAAATGCGCGTCGTCGAACTTGCGTCCAGAGTCTTGTCGAAGCGCGTCGAAGAGGTCTCCAAAGAGAGGCCCGTCCACCTCACGACGGTGAAAGAAATCATTCTTGAGAACTTCATGAGCTACGAATACGCCAGAGTCCCACTCCGAGGGGGGCTCAACCTCATCGTCGGTCCCAACGGCGCCGGGAAGTCTTCGGTCCTGTTGGCCATATCGGTAGCCTTCGGACAGGCCTACACCGAGCGGTCGCGGAAGCTCTCCGACCTCATAAGGCGGGGGAAAGACATCGCGAGGGTCTCGCTTGTCTTCGACAACTCTCCCAAGAGCGGCAGGCGGCCCATCCCGTATTCGAAGTCCGACACGTTCATGCTGAGCCGTTATCTTAGACGCGACGGCTCCTACTGGTTCGAAGCGGACTACAAAGAAATCGACAAGAGCGAGGTGGTCAGACTCCTCAAGGAGTTCGGCATCAACCCGGACAACCTCCTCATCATAATGCATCAGGGGATGATAGAGGAACTGGGGGCGGTAACTCCCCAGGAGCGCCTGAGGATGGTGGAAGAGGCGGTCGGATTCTCGGAGTACAGGCAGCGGATCCTCCAGGCCGAGCAGGAGCTTAGCGGACTGGTGGGCGAGGAGAGTTCGCTCCTGCAGCTCATCGACAACGCGAACCAGGCCCTCGAATACTGGAAGCAAATCTACGACAGGTATCAAGAGAAGAGAAGGCTCATTGAGCACCGTGGCCTCCTGGCCAAGGAGCTTCTCTGGAGCAGCGAGGCAAAACTCACGAAGTCGCTCGAGTCCGTCGAGGAGAAGGTCAAGACAAAGACCCGAACCCTCGACGACCTGAAGTCGCAGCAAGCCGAGGCCGAGAAGGATGCAGGTCAGACACACGAGACCCTGCTCGACAAGCAGGTCGAGCTCAGAAAGCTGTACGGCGCGCTCGTAAGGGCCGAGGCTGAGAAGGCGAAGGACGAGTCCGCCAAGTCCGTCTACAAAGGCATGAAGGATGACTTGGCAAGCCTGTCGAGCGCGGTCCAAAACCTGACTTCCTCTGGCTCGGAGAAGTCCGCGGCCAGATTGAAGGAAGTCGTCTCCTACATGGAACGAAAGAGCTCTTCGGCGGAGGACGACGCCCAAAGACGGAGAGGAGAACTGGACAGGGAGGTCTCGTCCCTGCAACAGGACATTGGAAGGATAGACGAGCTCGTGACAAGAACGATGGAGAGCTATGTCTCGTTCAGAGTGAAATTCGAGGTGCTCACGTACAGGGCGAAGGTCACGGAGTCTGACCTACACGACCTCGAAAGAAGCGCCAGGGAATACAGGGCCGAGCTGGAGAAGATGGCACCAGACTTGGAAAAGGCCGGGGCCCGAGTCGAGACTCTCAGGCAGCCCTACGAAGTCTCAGAGGAGCTCAAGCTCGTCTCCGCCCACATCCAGAAGATGCAGGACGTGCCTGACGACGCCGAGAAAATCTACAATGACTACTCGGGCAACATCGAGGAGCTCAAGCTAAGGTTGTCGCAGCTGCAGGAGAACAAGAGGGCCATGCTCTCGGAGCTTGAGGCGAGGAGAGGCGTATGGAGGCGCGCGATCGAGGACCTGGTCGAGTCCATAGACATGCCTTACAGGACGGTGCTGGGCGCGGCGGACGCGAACGGATTCGTGAAGTTCGAGGAAGGCGCAGAAGTCGACGACGCGGGCATCGACCTCTACGTAGGCTTCAGGGGAGGCTCTCCCACGACCCTCGACCCTTTCACACAGAGCGGGGGGGAACGCTCCGTGGCTCTGATGGCTTTCATACTCTCTCTCCAGGCGAGGATAGTTTCGCCCCTCCGGGCGATGGACGAGTTCGACATCCACATGGACCCGAAGAACAGGGAGGCGATGTTCAAGATGATTCTCGGCCAGATGAGGCAGCGCGAGGCCTCGCAGTACCTCGTAATCACGCCCTCGATACTCACGGTCTTCGACAAGAGCGCCCATGTCATCACGGTCCAGGCGGTGCACGGCGCGACCGAAGTCAGGGAGCTCAAGTGAACTTGGAAGATAAGAAACTGGAGGAAGTCCTGAGGGTCATCGAGCTGTGCCGCTCGGTCGAGTCGAGCTCAGCCAACCCGTTCGACGTGGACATCAAGCAGAAGATACAGCTCCTAAGGGAGCGGCTCCCCGAGTGGAAGCTCCTCGAGGACCTGCTGGTAGACTCAGAGGCCATGCTCGAACTCGCCCAGATAGTGAGGCTGCAGGACGAATGGCTGAAGCACAGGGCCTCTTCGCTCTACATCGACCCCCTCCTCGTGCAGCTCAAGATCAAGCTCCTATCGAAGGACGCGCTCTCCGAGGCGTTCATCAAGAGCTGGCACCCCGTAGCCCAGCTGGACCAGATCTCTCCCAAGGGCCTCGAGAGAGCCTTCGTGTACTGGCGCGACCTCCGGCCCATGTCCGAGAGGTTCAAGGACCAGTTCGGAAGCCACGGGACCCTGCCTGGAGTCGTCGACTACGCCGAACTCGTGAGCATGGGCGTGTTCACGCAACAACAGTTCGAAACGACTCTCAGGGGCCTCGCCGACGAGCTGACGGCGAAGTCGAACGGAGAGTGGATCGACTACCGGGAGTTCATCGATGCGGACACATACGAAGAGAGAGTGAGAAGGTCCTACCTGCTGGCGTTCCTCATCAGCGAGGGCAGGGCGACGCTGAAGACCGAGCCTCTCACTGGCAAGATATGGGTCGTCGCGCTCAGCGAAAAGGCGACCTCGCCTCCGAAGTCGGTCGCAATACCTGTGAACGTGGAAGCATGACAGAGGTCGATCAGGCCGACCGGGCTCTCCTCGAACGGAAGGTGAGGAAGGCGTTCCAGACCCTCGTGCTGCAGAGGGGGCGCAACCCGGGGGTCAAGGGGTGGGAGATGAAACGGCATCTCGGCAAGGACTTCCGGTCGATACTGGAGGTGCTCTCGGAGGACGTCGCGCCGATGGGCCTCGAGGTCTTCGAGGTAAAGGGCCCGGAGGGCACGGACGACTCTTCGCGCTTTCTGCTGAGGTTCAAGGAACCGCCTACCATCAGCGAGGCAGAGACCTCGGGGATCAGAATCGACGACCTGGCCGTGCTAGCCGCCACGATAGCTTTCGTAAACGCCAAGCAGGCTAGGGTGGCGAGAAGAGAGGTCGAGCGGTTCCTGAGGGAGAAGTTCCCGAAGTGGAGAGTGGAGTACTCCCTCGACAGATACGTGAAGAGGGGCTATCTGGAGCAGGACGACAAGGCGATGATTCACATCGGGTGGAGAACGAGGGCCGAGGTCGACGAGAAGACCCTCATGACCATGATACTCTCAAGGGCTCAGGAAGCCCCGAAGAAGTAGCGCCTCTTCAACGCCTCCCTCTCGCCTTCGATGATCAGCTCGACCAGGTCTGTGCCTTCCGTCCTGTTCTTCGAAGCCAGCGCGGCCGCCTCAGCCAGCCTTATTCCTCGCCCTGCGATCAGCATGTCGATGGCATGGCCGTACTCCCTCCGCAGCTCTGCCGACTTCCTCACCCCTTCCACGAGCTTGAGCCACTTTCCTCTGATGTCGGTCCTGCTCCGGGCCTTCATCGCCAACGAGAAGACGTTCTCATAGGAGTCGGTGGATAGACCTATCGCGACCTTCCCGCAAGTCGGGCACTTGTCCAGTCCGTCCAGGTCCCTGACCCTCTTGAGCTCGAGGAAGTTCCAGCAGCTCGAGCAGACGGCGACAAGGAAAGTGTCGTTTATCCTGGCACCCGTGGACTGCCTTAGAAGGGCCCTGAGCCTCTCCGGGGAGACCAACTCCCCGCGCCTGCTGATCTCTTCGACCCCTATCCGGGCTATGGGGGTCAGCCCGTCGTATTCCACGAGCCTGACCTCGATCGCGCCGGAATTCATCTTGTCAACCACGTCCTTTGTCCCGTCCAGGTCCAGGTCGTCGTGGAAGATCATGTTCATGGCCTCTTCGTAGACCGGCGTGTCTCGCAGCGCTTCGATCAACCCTGAGATCGAGACGCTCGCGAAGTCCGCGTCCTTCGCTATCGCCCCACACTTCTTTCCCGCGTGGATCAGCCGCCGCTTGAAGATCCCGCTTCTCTCCAGGGCCTTCTCCGTCGTCAGCCTGAGGTCGAGCGCGTGGAGCTCCTGCATCAGCGAAAGGACGGTAGACGGTGCGACCTCGGCTTCTATGACCATTCTGTAGGGGTCCTGATGGACGGCCACCGACTGGCCGATCCTTTCAGAGATCAGGTGGCCTAGGACTCTCGCTAGAAGCCTGTTGACCTTGTGGCCGAAGGAAGCTTGGACCACCACGTACTTGTCCCAGCGTTCCACGGTGACGAGCTTCTCGGAGGGTATGGGCAGGCCCGCGGCCTGCTGCTCTTCCACCTCCTTCAGCGCCTCCTGCGCTGTCTCCGGAGAGATAGGATATGTGGCGGCCAGCTCCCTGAGGTAGTTCGTCTCTTCGCCCTTTGCAAGCGCCTCCCCGTACCTCCTTCTCAGGGAGCCGACCTCTGTGGCGACCTCCCTCGGCACCGGAATCTCGTCGCCCACCCAGTTCGGGACGGCCCCGGTGGGGTCGTCTTCCGACTTGACGAACACCTTGTTCCCGTACACCTGTTCCACCTTCCAGCATCTCCCAGCTTCGACGAACTTTACGCCGACCTCGCCATACTCCGAGACGAACGCTTCGTCCAAGGTCCCGACGAAGCTGCCGCCCTCCATCACGAGATACTGCTTCTCGTCCGGTATCATCGAGAGGTTGTCGAAATAGTACTGGAACAGAGGCTTCACGTCGCGAGCCCTGATGACCTTTCCGTCGGACTCGGAGAAGAACGCCAGCCTCGGGTACCTCTCCCGCATGTAGGTCAGGACCTTCCTCAGCTTCTCGCTCTGCATGTCCGAGTAAGCGTAGCTTCTGCGAAGTAGCGCCTCGATGTCAGAGAGGTTCCAGCTGCTCTGCTCTATGAGGAGCCCTGCGACCTGGTGGATCGCTACGTCGTACGGCTCCATCACAGGCTCGAGAGGCTCGATCTCTCCGACCATCGTCCTCCTGCAAAGAACGGCGGCCTCCAGCGTGTCATCGGAGTCCTGGGTCATCACGAGCCCGTTCGAGACCTCGCCCACCTTGTGCCCGCTCCTGCCCACCCTCTGGACGAGCCTCGTCACCTGCCTGGGCGAGTTGTACTGGACGACGTACTCTAGGAATCCGATGTCTATGCCCAGTTCGAGGCTGCTGGTACATATGACGCCAAGTAGCGTCCCCTCCTTCAACTGCCGCTCCACCGCCTCCCTCATGGCCTTCGAGAGAGAGCTGTGGTGGATGCCGATGGGGAACTCCGGGTCCCAGACCCTGAACCTGCTCGAGAGCGCCTCCGCCTCCGTCCTGGTGTTCGTGAAAATCAGGACCGACCTGTACTTCTCGACTATCTCCCGTATCGTGCGAAGCCTTGCGGCGACTTCAGGATAGGAGTATATCGCCTCTGCGAGTATCTTGTCCTCGCCCGTGGCCCTTGGCGTGACCACGCTGAGCGCCATGGACTTCTCGACGGGCACCCTGACCACCACGCACTTCCGGCCGTTCCCGACCAGGAACTGCGCCACCCTTTCGGGCGAACCCACCGTGGCCGACAGCCCTATGATCTGGAACTCCTTTTCGGCCACATCGCGCAGCCTCTCGATGCCTACGCTGAGCTGGCTTCCACGCTTGTCCTCCGCCAGTTCGTGGACCTCGTCGACCACGACCCATCTGAGCTTCGCGAGGTTCTGTCTGAGTCTCCTGCCGACCAGAAGGATCTGGAGCGTTTCCGGCGTCGTGATCAGAATCTCGGGAGGGGCGAAGCTGAGGCTCGTCCTTTCCGCCTGCGAGCTGTCACCGTGCCTGACGCCGAGCCTTATGTCAAAGCGCTTGCACCACCACTGCATCCTCTCGAGCATGTCCCTGTTCAGGGCTCTGAGAGGCGTGATGTACAGCAGCTTCGTCCCCTTGCCCCTCTGATCATCCTCCCGGAGTATCCGATCCAAGATGGGGAGCACCGCCGCCTCGGTCTTGCCTGTGCCCGTCGGCGCCATCAGGAGAGCGTTCTGCCCGGACTGGACGATCGGGAACAGCCTGGCCTGAGGGTCGGTGGGCGACGTGAAGCCTCTCTCACTGAGCGCCTTGACGAGAGGAGGGGAGAGGCTCTGGAAGACGTTCTGCTCGGCCAATGGGGAGATCAGACAAAACCCCCTGACTAGGTTTAATAAACGGAGGGAGTATAACATACGTAATATCAAAATGATAAGCCCCTACGAACTCGTCTACAAGTCGGCGCTGCCGGCCCTCCGGGCGATGGTGGCGAGAAGGTTACAGGAGGACTACCACCTGACCCAGCAAGAAACGGCGGACAGGCTGGGCGTCACACAGGCTTCCGTAAGCAATTACGCGAGGAGGACGAGAGGGATGATGGTGAACCTCGAGACAGACCCGGTTGTCGCGGGCGCGGCTGACAACATCGCGCGGGGGCTCGCGTCGAAATACCACGACGACGCAGACGCTCTGAAGTACATGACTGAGGTGCTGGACTACATCAGGTTCAACCACCTGATGTGCTCGCTTCATGGCGACATTGAGCCGGACTTCCCTGTCGAAGGGTGTTCGGCTTGTGATGGTGCTCTCTCGATCAAGGACTTCGACAAGTTGAGGCCCGCGACTGATAACTGATGACAGCAGTCGAAGCCAAGCCGGAGTGGCTGACTGTCTCCCCTTCAGAAGGGGAGAACTACCACGAGCTCAAGGACCTGTTCCGGAATCTGGGCCTGCACACGGTCTGCGAGGAGGCCCACTGTCCCAACGTTCACGAGTGCTGGGGCGGCGGGACGGCAACGCTCATGCTCATGGGCGACGTGTGCTCGCGCGCGTGCAGGTTCTGCATGGTCACTCCTGGAAGGCCAAACGGGGCTCTCGACGAGTTCGAGCCTGAGCACGTGGCCTTCGCGCTGTCTCGGATGGGTTTGTCATACATCGTGCTGACCTCGGTCGACAGGGACGACCTTCCCGACGGCGGCGCTTCGCACTTCGCGAAGACGATCCGGACAATCAAGGAGAGGGTCCCCGAACTGATGGTGGAGGTGCTCATACCGGACTTCCAAGGCGACCTGGACTCGGTCCGAGCCATAGTCGAGTCGGGCCCGGACGTCGTGGCGCACAACATCGAGACCACGATGTTCCTCACTTCGAGGGTGAGGGACCCCAGGGCGCACTACTGGCAGTCGCTCTCGGTGCTCCGAGACGTCAAGAAGCTCGACCGCCGCGTCTACACGAAGTCATCCATAATGGTAGGGCTGGGCGAGACGGAGGAGGAGGTCTTTCAGGCCATGACCCACCTGAGGAATGTCGGAGTGGACTTCCTCACTGTCGGACAATATCTCCGGCCGTCTCCGCGCCACCTTCCGGTCGCGGAGTACGTGCACCCTTCTCAGTTCCGGCGCTACAAGGAGCTGGGAGAGGGCATCGGATTCAGATATGTCGCATCAGGACCTCTTGTCAGGAGCAGCTATCGCGCTGGCGAGGTCTTCATGAAGACGATTGTCGAAAGTGGTCGGAAGTCAGGGTAGTCTTATAACACGGCCGGAGCCGCAAAAGCTGTTTGACCGAGTCAGAGTTCCAAAAGAGCTCGGGAGCTGACGCTGTCCCCCGGATCTTCAGTGAAGCAGACTTCAGATTCACCGACCTGTCCGAAGTGCTCTACCAACGGCTGAGGCCGGACGGGACGCTCAGAGGGAAGGAACCCAGTCTGTCTCCTGAACAGCTTAGGACCTTCTACGAAAGGCTCGTGTTCGGCAGGGTCTTCGACGAGAAGGCGAGCAACCTTTCGACGCTCAGGGAGATTGGCACGTACGCTCCTGGAAAAGGGCAAGAGGGCTGCCAGATCGGTTTCGTCAGCGCCCTGGAGAAGAACGACTGGTACGTCCCGATGTACAGGGATTCGGCAGGAATGCTCGCCTTCGGGATGCCCGCGGTCAAGCTCCTGCAGTACTGGGGAGGAGACGAGAGGGGTATGCAGATCCCCGAGGACCTCAACATGCTCCCACTGGCTGTCCCTGTCGCCACGCAGCTTCCACACGCAGTCGGGCTGTCGATGGCGAGGCGTCTGAGAGGGGAGAAGTCCGTCACGCTGGTCACCACGGGCGACGGAGGCACTTCGAAGGGCGACTTCCACGAGGCGCTGAACTTCGCGGGGGTCTACGACCTCCCTGTGGTCTTCGGGGTAGAGAACAACCAGTGGGCCATCTCGGTAAAGCGGGACCAGCAGACTGCCGCGAAGACGATGGCGCAGAAGGCCGTTGCATACGGATTCGAAGGGATACTGGTGGACGGGAACGACGTGATAGCCTCGTACGAGGCCACCAAGTACGCGGCGGACAAGGCCAGGCGGGGAGGCGGGCCTACGCTGATCGAGTACTCCACCTACAGGATGGGTCCGCACACCACCGCAGAGCTCGTCTCGAACAAGTTGAAGGCCCCTGAAGAGGTCGCGGAGTGGGAGAAGCGCAACCCCATCACAAGGCTTGAGAATTATCTCCGGTCGAAGGGACTGATGGACGACAAGCAGAAGGAGGCCGTGGCTCTCGCAGCACAAAAGAGGATGGAAGACGCTGTCGCCTCGTACAGAGCCACAACCACGCCCGACCCTTCGGTAATGTTCGACTACATGTATTCGTCTCTGACGGCCGAGCTCGCAGACCAGAAGGCCCAAGCCTTCGGCGCGCTCCCGGAGGGGGCAGGAACGGGGCCCGTTGAAGCAGTGGTGACCGGCGGGAGGCCGGGCGTCAACATCAGGAACGCCGTCAACATGGCTCTGAGAGAAGGGATGGCGCGCGACGAGCGGGTGGTCCTCTTTGGGGAAGACGTAGGAAAGAATGGAGGAGTCTTCCAGGTCACGAGAGGGCTCCAGGACGAGTTCGGACGCGACCGCGTGTTCGACACACCGCTAGCCGAGCTGTGCATCGCAGGGATGTTCGTCGGACTCGCCGCGGGAGGGATGGTGCCCGTGGCAGAGTTCCAGTTCGAGGGATTCACACTACCTGCTTTCGACCAGATATTCGGGCATGTCGCAAGGATGAGAAACCGAACGCGCGGCAGGTTCGTCCCCCGCGGAGTGATCAGGTTCCCATACGGAGCAGGCATAAGGGCACCGGAGCATCACTCGGACTCGCCCGAAGCCTACTACGCCCACACGCCGGGCCTCAAAGTGGTGATCCCGTCGAATCCGTACGACGCGAAGGGCCTTCTGAGCTCGGCGCTCAAGGAGCCCGACCCGGTCATATTCATGGAACCGAAGAGGCTCTACGACTCGCCCAAGATGGACGTGCCCGAGGAGGAGTACTCGATACCGATAGGCAAGGCGAGGGTCGTAAGAGAGGGAAACGACCTGACGATCATATCGTACGGCGCGATGATGGTTCCCACCTCTCTCGCCGCAGAGGAACTCCAGGCCCAGTCGATCTCGGCCGAAGTCGTAGATCTTCGAACGATAACGCCTCTCGACTTTGCGACCGTCCTTTCTTCAGTGAAGAAGACCGGCAGGGTCGTCATCGTCCACGAAGCGCCGCGGACGCTCGGGCTCGGATCCGAAATAGCTGCGACAATCGCTGACAAGGCCCTGGACTATCTCAAAGCTCCGATACGGCGCGTCACCGGCTACGACACAGTCGTGCCTCTCGCGAAGCTTGAAGACGCCTACATCCCCAGCAAAGAGCGGATCGTGAGGACTGCCGCGGAGCTGGCCAAATACTAGACAGACTCAGGATCTCTCTGAAAAACGCGTATATTGCTGGGAGACGCGCCGGCTTTTGTTCCCATGACGTTCAACTTCATGCTCCCGGACATCGGCGAGGGGGTCGCTGAGGGTGAGATAATATCGTGGATGGCGAAAGAGGGTGACGAAGTGAAGGAGGACCAGCCTTTGGTCGAAGTGATGACGGACAAGGTCAACGTGCAGATACCCGCGCCTCGCACTGGCAAGGTCAGCAAGATCATGGTGAAGGCAGGCGAGGTCGCGAAGGTTGGGCAGGTGATCATGGTGATAGACGACGGCACAGGCGGCTCCTCGCCGGCCGTTGCCTCGGCGCCCGCTTCAACGCCCGCGGCCGCCCAGTCGAAGCCGAGCCAGCCGTCGCCGCAGCTCGGCTCAGTAAGTGCCTCCCCGGCGACCAGGAGGCTGGCCAGGGAACTGGGGGTCAGCATCGAGACGATCACGGGGTCGGGCCCGCAGGGCCGCGTGACTGAGGAGGACGTCCGGCGGGCGTCGGCAGGGTCCCAGCAGGGCACAGTGTCCACGACCAGGCCGGCTCCTCCGGCTCGCGGACAAGACGAAGAGATCGTGCCCCTCCGAGGGATAAGGAAGACAATCGCAGAGAGGATGCTGAGGTCGACCCAGACCACCGCGCAGGTCACGCACGTTGACGAAGCTGACATGACCGAACTCGTCCTCCTCCGGGAGGCTTTCAAGGGCAGCGCCGAGAAGCGCCACGTCCACCTCACCTACCTGCCGTTCATAATCAAAGGCCTCATCCCAGCGCTCAAGGAATTCCCCTACGTCAACTCGTGCCTCGACGAGTCGGCAGGCAGCATCATCCTGAAGAAGTACTACAACATAGGCATAGCGACCGACACGGACCAGGGTCTCGTCGTCCCCGTGGTCAAAGACGCAGACAGGAAGGACATCTTCGAACTTGCGGGCGAGATCGAGTCGTTGGCAGACAAGGCCCGCCGCGGGACCCTCGCCCTCGACGACGTGCGCGGCTCGACGTTCACAATCACCAACGTCGGGGCCATCGGAGGGCTCTTCGCCACGCCGATCATCAACATTCCCGAGGTCGCGATCCTCGGCCTTCACAAGATCGCAAAGCGCCCCGTCGTACGTGACGGCAAGGTCGAGATCAGGGACACGACCTACCTGTCGCTGTCCTTCGACCATCGCGTCATCGACGGCGCCTACGCAGCCAGGTTCACCAGCAGGGTCATCGAGACGCTCCAGGACACGAAGAAGCTGCTTTCGGAAGTCCTCTGACGCTTCGCCTCAGCAATGTTTAAGCCGACTCAGAGGACAGAACTTTCAGAGCCACAGTGATCGAAGCGGACGTAACAATAATCGGCGCGGGCCCGGGAGGGTACGTCTGCGCCATCAGGGCAGGTCAGCTCGGCCTGAAGACGGTCCTTGTCGAGTCTGACAGGGTGGGGGGCGAGTGCCTCAACTACGGATGCATCCCTTCCAAGTCTCTCATAACCGTCTCCAAGCTCTTGGACAAAGTGAAGGATGCGGAAAAGTGGGGGCTGGTCGTCTCTGGGGCCTCGGTGGACTTCACACAGATGCAGAAGTGGAAGACCGAGGTCGTGTCCAAGCTCGTGGGCGGCGTCGAGGCGCTGCTGCGCGGAAACCACGTCACAGTCCTGAAGGGTGAAGCCGAGCTAAGGGAGAAGGACAAGGTGGCAGTGGAGCTCGCGAGCGGGCGTGAGGAGGTCAAGACGAAGAACCTTGTCATAGCCACCGGCACCAGGCCCTCGAGCCTTCCTGGGCTGGAGATCGACGGCAGCCTGGTGCTCGGCTCAAAGGAGGCGCTTGAAATCAACAGCGCCCCAAAGAGGGTCCTGATAGTCGGCGGAGGGGCGATAGGCCTCGAGTTCGCCTGCCTGCTTCAGAGACTGGGGAGCGACGTGGCAATAGTCGAGGTGATGGAACAACTCATGCCGGGCAGCGACCCAGAAGCGGTGCGTGTAGTACAGCGAAAGCTGGAGGCGCGCGGCGCAAAGATACATCTGAAGTCCAAGGTCGTCTCCGTCGACAGGAGAAGCTCGGAGGCCCAGGTCAAGCTCGAGACCCCAGAGGGGACTTCAGTCATCGACGTAGACAAGGTCCTGGTCAGCGTGGGGCGCAGGCCCAGGACGGAGAAGCTCAACCTGGCTGCCATCGGGGTGAGGACGGACTCTAGGGGCTACATCGTGACCGATGATAGGATGCAGACGAACATCCCCGGAGTATACGCGATAGGCGACGTCAGGGGCCCTCCGATGCTCGCGCACAAGGCCTCGAAAGAAGGGGTGGTGGCGGCCGAGTGCATCGCTGGACTACCTTCGGCGGCAGACTGGAAGGTCATACCCGATGCGGTCTTCTGCGACCCCGAAATCGCAAGCGCGGGCTTGACTGAGGCTAAGGCCATCGAGGCGGGATATCAGGTCAAGAAGTCCAGGTTCCAGTTCGCAGCCCTCGGCAGGGCGCTCACTGCAGGCGAGGGTGAGGGCTTCGTCAAGGTGGTTTCGAAGGCCGACGACGGGCTCGTATTGGGGGTCCAGATAGTGGGACCTGAGGCTTCGAACCTGATCAGCGAGGTTGCGCTCGCCATCGAGATGGGGGCAACGGTCGAAGACATCGCCCTGACTGTCCATCCCCATCCCACGCTCCCTGAAGCCATAATGGAAGCATCCGAGTCGGCGGCAGGCACGCCGATACACCAGCTGAAAGCATGACGGGCATCCTCCTGGACCTGGGGAGGATGGAGTACGGCGAAGCCCTGCAACTCCAGAGGACAATGGTCGAGCAGCGCGCGGCAGGAGAAATCCCGGACGCCCTGATCCTCGTCGAACACGACCACGTTGTCACTCTCGGGCGCAAGACGACCCAGCCCAACCTGAAGCCGAAGGGCGTCCCGGTCTTCGAGGTGGAGAGAGGCGGCGACGCCACATATCACGGACCCGGGCAGCTCGTCGGCTATCCGATAATCCTCCTCCAGGATCACGACATCCGCCGGCACGTGAAGACGATCGAGCGCGCTCTGATCCAGGCTGTGTCGAAGTTCGGGATCGAGGGCGGGGTCGTCGAAGGTCATCCAGGCATTTGGGTGGATGGGAAGAAGCTAGCCTCCATCGGCGTCGCAGTAAGGGGCTGGGTCAGCTACCACGGCTTCGCGCTGAACGTAAACACCGACCTCTCCTACTTCAACCTCATACGCCCCTGCGGCCTGGATCCGAGCACGATGACGTCAATGGAGAAGCTCAGCGGCGCATCTCTTCCATTCGACGAGGTCAAGGCCCGCGTCGCTCTGGAGTACTCGGCCGCCGCAGGCATCCGGCTCGTGCACCACAGGCTGGTCCAGCCTGACCCTCGAAACGTGTAAGTAGACCAGACGGCGCGCGCCGTCCGATGCCCAAGAAGGCTCCGCAGAAGGTGACCTACACCACCATGTCTGCCGACTCCAGCCTCGACCCGAAGTTCGAGGCGGCGGCGAGGCGGCTCCGTGCTGAGATGGGCGAACGTTACCCGATGTACATCGGAGGCGAGGAAGTATGGTCAGACGCCGGAGAGTTCGAGTCAAGAAGTCCCATAGACACCTCATTGGTCATAGGCAAGTTCCAGGTTAGGACTCGCGCCCACGCGAAGAACGCCATCGAAGCGGCCAAGGCGGGGTTTGAAGAATGGAGGTTGGTGCCGTGGCAGAAGAGGGTCCTGGCAATGGAGAGGTTCGCCAAGCTCGTCGACGACAGGAAGTTCGAAATCGCGGCGGCGATAGCGTACGAGGTGGGAAAGAACAGGCTCGAGTCGCTGGCGGAGTGCTGGGAGGCGGTAGACGCAGTGGAGTACTATGCGAGGCTCATGCGCCAGGAGCAGGGGTACTCGACCAAGATGGGAGAGGGGGGCCCCGGCGAACACACCACGGTCGTCTGCAAGCCCTACGGAGTCTGGCCCGTAATCTCCCCGTTCAACTTCCCCTTCATGCTGGCAAACGGAATGGCGCTCGGCGCCCTGATCACCGGTAACTCGATTGTCTTGAAGCCGACGAGCGCTGCGCCGCTCACGGGTCTGATGCTCTATAGGGCATACGCAGACGCCGGGGTTCCGGGCGGAGTCGCCAACTTCGTGACCGGCCCGGGTGCCAACTTCGAAGACGAGTTCGCCACCAGTCCGGACGTGGCTGGCATCGCGTTCACCGGATCGAAGGACGTGGGAATGCGCCTCTTCAGACGCTTCCACGAGGAACAGCCCTATCCCAAGCCTATGCTCCTCGAGATGGGGAGCAAGAACCCTACGATAGTGACAAAGCACGCCGACATCTCCAAAGCCGTCGAAGGAACGGTAAGAGCAGCCTTCGGGTACGGGGGCCAAAAGTGCAGCGCCACATCGAGGGTATACGTGCAGGACTCGGTAAGCGACGAGTTCCTGGCCGCACTGAAAGCGAGGATTGAGAAGCTGGCAGTCGGCGATCCTATTCAGAAGGGCACCTTCATGGGCCCTGTCATCAACGCCGCGGCAGTGACAAAGTTCGAGGCCTCGGTCGCCGAGGCGAGGAAGGCAGGCGGAAGGATCCTGATAGGAGGAAGAGTGTTGAAGGAGGGAGGCCTTTCGAGGGGCTACTTCGTGTCACCCACCGTGATAACGGGCCTTCCGCCGAACCACAGGCTCTTCAAGGACGAACTCTTCCTGCCTTTCGTCGTCGTAGGAACGTTCAGGACGGTAGAGCAGGCCGTCGACGAGGCGAACGCCACCGAGTACGGCCTGACCGCCGGGATATTCACCAGCGACAAGGCGGAGATGAAGAAGTTCTTCGACGGGATCAGGTTCGGAGTGACATACGCGAATCGGAGCGGAGGGTCGACCACCGGGGCGTGGCCCGGCGCACAGTCGTTCACCGGCTGGAACGCGAGCGGGATGACGGGAAGGGGAATAGGGGGGCCACACTACCTGCTGAACTTCCTGAGAGACCAGTCTCAAACGACCGTAACGTAGTCACAGGCTCACGAGGTACAGCCCGGCTGCAGCGACGATGCAGGGTATCCACCAGACAGGGATGACTGCACGTCCGACCTTGAAGTTCCCTAGGATATTGGACGTCCAGTCCGCCTGAGTCACCGGTCTCCCTCTCCACGCGAAATAGATTGCATCTTCAGCCACGGTCAGGAAGAACACATTGCCTGCCCAGGCTGTTATCGAAGCGGAGTAGGAGACGATGACGAACACAGGCAGGAGGAAGTACGTATGGTAGGGAAGAATCGTCCCCAGCACGGGCTTCTCCTGTGGGAACTCCTTCTCGTACCTGTTCAGGTAGCGGTATTCGATTCCCGCGTAAACCACTGCGAAAGCCAGTACTCTGGCGAAGGAGACGGGGCCGAACATCCTACTTTAGCGGCACGTAAAGGCTGGAACGGCTGGCCCCGATTCCCGGCGTGCCGTGGACCACCTTCTTGTTGGTGATGACATACTCGCCCAAGTATCTGCCAATCATCTCAGGCTTCACTTCCAGAACCACGAACTCTTTCCCATTGTGAACGGCTATCTTGAGCCCGACCATCGTCGGGAGTATGACCATGTCCCGCGCGTGAGTCTTGATGTCGCCCTTCTTGCCTTCCTTGGCCGCCCGGGCGTCCTCCAAAAGCTTCCTCTTCTCTTCCGAAACCCCCCTGTTCAGAGAGCGCCTCGCCCTGGAAGGGAGAAGCTGCAGCAGGGTCTCGGTCGACATCGAGTTGAGTTCCTCCAGAGACTTCCCCCTGTACCTGAACTCTTTCGGCATCTACTTGGAGACCTCCGCGCTCGCCCTGGCCAATCTCTTGCGTCCCGTCTTCCTCGGCGCTATTAATCCTACCTTCCTTCCTGGCGGCGCGTTTCGGGGAGTACTGGTCGACTTGCCGGGGTGCTGGTGCCTTCCGCCTCCAAACGGGTGGTAGACGACCGCCATCGCTATGCCTCTCATCCTGGGGTAGACCCTTCCCGACGCTCTCATCGCATGGTGCCTCGCGCCGGCAGTGAGGAACGGCTTCTCTCTCCTCCCGCCTCCCGCGACCTCTCCGACCGTCGCCCTACAGGTGTCGTTGACCATGATGTTCTTCCCCGACGGGAGCTTGATTATCGCCCTGCCATTGGCCTTGGAGAATAGGACTGCAGATCCACCCGAAGCCCTCACCAGCTTACCTCCGTCACCCGGCCTGAGCTCGATGTTGCAGACCCTGGTTCCTTCAGGTATCGACGAGAGCGGCATCACGTTTCCCTCGCTGGGGTTCGCCGACCTCCCCAACGAGACCTCACGGCCGACCGACATGCCGGCGACCGCTGGCAGGTAGGTGTACGTGTTATCGCCGAACCTGAGCTGGGCCAGAGGCGCGCTCCTACCTCTTTCATCCAGGATGGCCGTGACGACGGCGCTCTGTGCCTCACTGTTCGCCATCGGGTATCTGACCGGAGCTATCTTGCCCCTTATCGGAGCCCTGAACTGGATGCCCGCCTTACCGCGCCTTCTCTGGAGAATTCTCTTGCCCAAAGGTTACACCAACCCCAGCTTGGTCGCCAGGTCAGCAGCCCTGCTCTCGGGCGACAGCCTGACGAACGCTTTCTTCCCCTTAAGCGTCCTCGAGGTGTTCACTGCGTCTACCTTGACCTCGTAAAGCGCCTCGACTGCGTTCGCTATCTGGGTCTTGGTCACCCTGTCGTCCACTATGAAGCAGAGCTTGTTCTCCTTCTCTATCTGGTCGAACGTCCTTTCGGTGACGTAGGGTCTGAAGAGTATCTTCTGCGCGTCCTCAAGCCTCATGTTTACGCGGCCGCCTCCGAATTGATTCCCAGCGCCCCGAGTGACGACTCTGTCCATATGGTCAGTCTGCCCGGCTCCCCGCCAGGCGCCAGGTCGAGCACGCTGAGGTCCTCGACCCGCCTCACGTCCACTCCGGGGATCCCGCCCGCGGCCCTGCCCACGCCACGGTCGTTTGTCACTACGATGAGCGGCCCGACAGGGGTCCTGTATACCCTTCCCCTGAGCCTGCTCTTACCTGTGTTCCTCTTGGTCCCGTCCCTTACCCTCGCCAGCTCAGCGTCGAGCTCCAGTTTGCTGAGAAAGGACGCGAGTTCCTTGGTCTTCTCGACCGCTTCTATCTCGTCAGCCACCACCAGAGGGAGCTCGACCTTCTCGACCCTGTGGCCCCTCGCCTTCACGGCCCCGAGGTTGGCTGTGAAAGCAATCGCGGACTCGGTCGCCAGTCGCTTCTCTTTCTTGTTGACTTTGAAGTGAATGACCTTCTCCGACCTTGGAGGATGGGGCAGCCTTCCCTTCACCACGCTCGCTACGCCGGCCGACATGCCGCTCCTCGAGTAT
>JASIEW010000066.1 GCA_030045755.1 Nitrososphaerales archaeon | reverse complement strand
TTCGAACTCAGCTACGCGAAGATAGCAGCCGGAAAGAAGGACACAGCCCAGATCATGGTCAATGTGACGAAGCAGCAGAACTACGTGCTCCCGTCCGTCTCGTTCAGCTCGACTTCGTCCGGCTACGCGCTGTCGGGTCAGTCGAACGCGCTCGCCGTTCCCGTGGGACTAGTCGCGTCGAAGCAGTTCTCGCTCGGTTCGATGTTCCCCGGAATGACGTCCGGCGTGAACATCACGGTGAGCAACACGGGTCCCTTCTCCGTCTACAACACGACGATCGGTTCCACGGCCGACTCCTTCGACAGCCTGGTCTCGAAGTCGGTGGACTCGGCGAGCTATCCGACGCTCGCCCCCGGCCAGGACCAGGTCCTCTCGTACTCTGTGACCTCGAGCTCCACGTTCGGAAACCTCGCGTCGGCGAACGTGAGCGAGGACTTCTACTTCGCCGGCACCCTCTTCGCGATCCAGACCCCCGGGCCGTTCGTTGAGGTCTACAAGCCGCTGATGGCCAACCTGACAGAGACCCCGGCGTCTCCCATCGAAGGGAAGACATTCGTGGTCGACATCAAGATAACGAACCCGTCGAGCCTCGGAGTGTCGGACGTGAAGTTCACTCTGCCCTTCTCGTCGGGAACGACGCTGGCCGCCGCCTCGGACCTGGCCATTTCCGGGACCACAGTGACCGTCTCGAACTCGACTCTCGGCCCCCACGGAGTGCTGACCGCCTCGGTCGACGTGACGTCCACCTCGGGGACTCCGGCTGAGTTCAAGTCCGGGTCTCTGACCTTCACTTATGAGGGCGTCTCGCTCAAGGGGACCCTGCAGTCGGGAGGGATCGCGGTCGGGGAGAACGTGACCACCAGATACCTGATTCCGATAACCCTGGTCGTCCTTGTGTTGCTGGGGATCACCTTCTACGTCAGAAGGAAGGCCTTCCCTATCTCTGCAGCTTCCCAGAAATGAAGCCCTCGAAGGCTTCCTTCGCAGCAGGATAGGGCATCTGGACGGGCGGATGCTTGAAGCAGAAGGCCGAGACGCTCTCCAGTCTGCCCCTTACCCCCCTGTCCAGCGCTATCTTCGTCCCGCGTATCGCGTCGACCATGACGCCTCCGCTGTCGTACGCGTCGACGACGTGGAGCTTCACGTCGATCTTCACGACCGTGCCACCGAAGTAGCGCCCCTTCAGCCATATGTAACAGACCTTGTCGTTGTCCAGGAACGGGACGTAGTCGGACGGGCCTATCCTTGTCGGAACCTCGTAGGGGGCCATTGCCCTGACCGCGCTCGTCTTGCTCTCCCTCTTGTCCTTGAGCCTGCTCTCTTCCAGCATGTTGAGGAAATCCGCGTCCCCTCCTATGTTCAACTGGTATGTCTCGTCGACCTTGACGCCCCTGTCGATGGCCATCTTGACCAGGGTCTTGTGCAGCACGGTCGCCCCGATCTGGCTCATCACGTCGTCGCCAGCGCACGGCAGCTTCGCCCTCGAGAACCTCGACGCCCAGGCCTCGTCCGACGCGACGAAGACGGGGATAGCGTTGATGAAAGCTGCCTTCGCGCTCATGGCCGCCTCGGCGTACGCGTGGGTCGCCCTCGTGCTCCCCACGGGCAGATAGTTCACCAGGATCTCCGCCCCGGACTTCTCCAGTTCCTCCACTACGTCGACCTCCCCGGCTCCTGAGACCGGGACCACGTCCTTGAGGTACTTCCCTATGCCGTCGTGGAGTGGCCCCCGCTTCACTGTGACGCCCGTCTTGGGCACCTTGGCTATGCGCAGGGTGTTGTTGGGCGGCTCGAGTATGGCCTCGGAGAGGTCCTTCCCCACCTTCCTCTTGCTGACGTCGAAAGCTGCCACTATCTCGATGTCCGAAGCGAGGTACTTGCCCACCTTGGCGTAGGTCAGCCCCCCGTCGTCGTGCCCGCGCTCCTCGTAGTAACGGATCCCTTGGATGATTGCCGAGGCGCAGTTCCCGACCCCGGCGATCGCTACCTTGATGCGCCCCAAGCCCAATTTATGCGGCTGTAAAATTACTATAAAACGGTTTGTCGCTTCGGCGGACTCGTTCCACTCGAGCTCAGGAAAGGAAGCTCAATGGAGGCCCTGCGGAACGCTAATAATCGAACCTCGGACTTACCTTTGTGTGGAGGAAAGGTCCGCTGGCGCGGTGATCTTCAGGCGCACCCCCAGAGGCAGGGTGTACCTCCTGTTGCGGAACGCGGGGCGATGGGACTTCCCAAAGGGCGGAATCGAGGAGGGGGAGCGCGAGACCGACACGGCGAGGAGGGAGGTGGAGGAGGAGGCCGGACTCAAGGACCTCATGTTCCTCCCGGGCTTTCAGGAGGTCGTCGAGTACTTCTATCGCAGGGACAACAAGAACATACACAAGCAGGTGACCTACCTCCTCGCCGAGACGGAAGAGGAGCGCGTCAGGATCTCGCACGAGCACCAAGGGTTCGGGTGGTTCGGGTATCTCGAGGCTCTGGACAAGGCGTCCTACGACAACTCGAAGAGGATCCTGGCCGAAGCCGAGAGGTTCATCCTCAAGGGCGAGGGAGGCCCTAGAACTCGACCAGAGGGTGGGCGCCCTGCAGCTTCACCACCTTGATGTAGTGGAAGCCTGGTTCGTCCGTCCTCTTGACGTAGGTGGTCTCGGTTATCTTGTCGTACGAGTACCTCAGGAACCCTGACGGCTCCTCCGGAGAGGTCGTGTAGAAGAAGATCGAGGCCTCCTCGTAGTCGTCTATCCTGGCGAAGGTTCCGACCACCCAGTCCTTGGAGTTCTTGAAGGCGAAGAGCGGGAGGGGAGGCTCTTCGAAGAGCGTCTTGTAGGCTCCGACCTTGACGAGGCTCGGTATGTTCTCCACCTCGACCGACATGAACTTGTTCGGGAAGGCGTCCTTCCCGAGGAGTGGGCCAGGCATCCTCTGGACCCTGATGACCGGAGCGTAGAGGTACGACGCGTTGCTGGCGGAGTTGACGAGCTGTACCTCCTCGCCTTCCCCGGTTATCCTGTATGCGAGGAACTCGTCCACCCTTCCGTTGTCGAAGTAGTAGAAAATCGGCGTGCCCATGTACAGGTCCGCCTGGGCCGCGATGCGGACTGCCTTTTCGTTCTTGAACGCGAAGAGCGGGAACGGGGCCCGTTCCAGGGCGCAAGAAAGCCTCCCCAGGTCAAGAATCGACTCGAGCGCGACGTAGCATGCCCCGCCAATCTTCTGCTCGTCCTTCTTCGGCAAATACGGGCGGCCAAAAATCCGTGGCAGTTATAAGTCTGAGCGGCCGTCTCGGTCCGCGACCCGCCCGACCGAGTCCTTCCCTAAAAGAGCGGGGGCTTCCCGCGCTGCCGTGAGCGATTGGAAGGAGGATACCTCAGTCATGCTCGAAGACGCGAAGGAGAGGATCGCGCAGGCCATCAAGACCATTTCCGGTCAGCCTACCAAGGCGCAGGTTCACTCCATCTGGCGCGCCTACGTCTCCCTCGAGCTCAGCGTGGCGTACATCAAGCTGGAGTTGGATGAAGAGAACCCAGGCAGGTTCATCCGTGCGAGGTCTTACAGGGTCCCGGATGAGAGGCAGGCCCTTCAGTTCGCGCAAAAGTACCTCGTGAAGGGAGCGGAGAGCTTCAGGGTCGGAGACTATGGGCAGTCGCTCAAGGAGCTCAGGGAATCCAGGAACTACGTCAGGGTGCTCCTGAAAGACACGCGCGCGAGGGAAAGAAAGATCCAGGCGGGGACAGGCTAGCTTTCCGACTCTTCAGAGTCGTCCGCGTCCGACTTTGGTTTCGTCTCCTTCTTCGGCTTTGTCTTCTTGGAGGACTTCGGCTTCTCCTTCTTGGCCGGCTTCTCTTCCTTGGTCTCCGCGGCGGGCGCCTCGGATGCTTCCTCGGCCTTCGCCTTCCTCGTGGACGCCTCTTCCTTCTCCTTCTTCTCGGCCTGGGCGAGCTTGGAGGCCTTTTCCTCCTTCTCCTTCTTCTCCTCCTCTCCAGTGACGACCTCCTGCAGCGTCAGCTCCTTCCCCGAGACGAAGACCCTGTACTTCTTCTTCACCCCGTTCATGTAAAGGAAGCGCTTGACGTACGTCTTGACGTGCCTCGGCTTGACTCCCTGCCTTATCGCGTCGTCCTCGATTTCCAGCGAATCCGAGGACAGAGTCGGCTTCGTCCCTACCCGCGGCTCGAGAAACGCGACGAGGTCTTCCCCCTTGTCCTTCAATGTGCCGAGCTCTACTTTCAAAGCAGAGGTCCTCCCGCCTCTACGGTTATAACGGTTGTTGCCTCTGTTTCATCGGCTCGTGGGAGTAGACGCACTAGACGCGGCACAACCGAGCCCGGTCGCTACTTGCCGTAGCGCCTGCGTCTCTTCTGGTACGTCCTGACAGCCCTGAGTAGGTCTATCAGCCTGAACGCGGGCCAGAAAACGTCCACGAAGACCAGCTCGGAGTACGCTCCCTGCCAGAGGAGGAAGCCGCTCATCCTCTCCTCGCCTGAAGTCCTGATTATCAGGTCGGGCTCCTGGTTCGGCAGGAACGAGGTGTAGAGCCTGCTCGAGATGGTGTCTTCGCTGATGTCCCGGGGGTCGAGCTTCCCGTTCCTCACGTCCTGGGCCACCGACCTCACCATCTCGGTGATCTCCGCCCGCCCTCCGTACGCCAGCGCGATGTTCAGGTAGTGCCCGTCGTAGTCCGCGGTCTTCGCCTCGATTTCGGACAACAGGTCCCTGATCGACTGCGGCAGGAGGCCGAGCTCGCCTATCGCCTTGACCTTCACCCGATACCTCACTATCCTCTCGTCGGTCAGGAGCTTGGACAGGCGGGCCTGGATCAGAACGAGCAGCCTGCTTACCTCCTCGGGCGTCCTCTCCAGGTTCTCCGTCGAGAGGACGTAGAGCGTCACAGTGCGGATGCCTATCTGGTGGCACCACTCGAGCAGCTCTTCGGCCCGGTTCGCCCCCTCCTCGTGGCCCACCCCGTTGGACCGCTTCTGGCTCGCCGCCCACCTCCTGTTGCCGTCGAGCACTATCCCGA
>JASIEW010000065.1 GCA_030045755.1 Nitrososphaerales archaeon | reverse complement strand
GCAGCCCTAGAGCAAGGCTTGGAGGTCTGGTTCTCCCCAACAGTGTGGGACAAAGGGCAAGGAGCGACTCTGGCAGCCATAGTGAAGGCCGCAGGGGAAGCGGAGAAACTAAACCGAGAGTATCCAGACAAGGTCGTGTTCGTCGTCGGCGGCGAGTTCACTCTCTTCATCAACGGCATAATCGAGGGCGGAAACGTCGTGGAGAGAATGAAGACCTTGTCGAAGACGTTCGGGCGGCAAGGACAGGGGACACAACAGACCTCCGATCCCACAGAAGCGGTTACTCGCGTCAAAGGAGCGGAACACAACAAGTTGCTAGGGAGCTTCCTTGGGAGCGTCTCTGGCTCAGTGAGATCGGCGTTTCATGGCAAGGTTGCGTACGCCTCGATAGTGTGGGAGTCAGTAGACTGGCGCCTCTTCGACTTCGTGGGGGTGGACCACTATCGGGCCGCACGGATCAAGGACAGGTACGTGGAGTTGCTCAAGCCCGCCTTCGAGAGTGGAAAGCCTGTCGTCATAACCGAGTTCGGAGTCCAGACTTACAAGGGAGCGGAGGTCAATGGAGCGGGTCTGGGTGGAAACATCATCGACTTCAAGTCGCAGTTCCTCCACTACAGGCTGCCTTTGCTGGGAAGGCTGGTTAGACCAAAACTGACGAGTGGAAGGCATGTGAGAGACGAGAGCTTGCAGGCTCGTGAGTTGGTCGATCAGCTGACCATCCTCGACAACGCGGGCGTTCACGGTGCGTTCGTGTCAGCGTTCATCGAACAAGTCAAGCCCTACGACGATGACCCGAGATACGACCTCGACATGGGAAGCATGAGCCTCGTAAGATATTACGAGGGTGGGAAAAGACACGGCACGACCTACCCGGACTTGCCTTGGGAGCCGAAGGAGTCCTTCCTGGCGGTCGCCGACTACTTCGCAAAACACTAGCAGAGGAAGTGCCGTCGAGTTCGGAGTTGAACAATCGGCTACTCAATACGTGCCTCGACGCGCCCTATTGCGGGACAAGAATTGCACGTGAATCGGAGTGATTATATCGCAACGTGCTGAAGAACGCTCGTGTTCCAAAGTCCCGCCATCAACGTATACTCCTACAACCTTCCAAGGCTCGTAGACTTCTATGAACGCCTTGGCTTCAAAGAGACATTCCGCACGCCCAAGGAGGGCGCGCCAAAACATGTTGAACTGACCTTGGACGGATTCAAGCTAGGGATTGCTGCTGTCGAAGCGGCGATTGCGGACCACGGGCTGAACCCGAACCTCGGTGGGCGGCCCGTAGAAATCGTGCTGTGGAACGACGACACTGACCAAAACTACGCACGCTTGACTGCGAGTGGTGCAAAATCGCTCAGCAAGCCACATGACTTCCTGTCAAACCTCCGTGCGGCCTGGGTGGCCGATCCTGACGGTAATCCGATCCAACTTGTTCAACACCTTGGGCGCGACAAGACGTAGACATGCTGGGAATAGTGCCCCTCTTGACTGGGTGGGATGAACCTGTCACAACCCGTGCGATGGTGAGCACTCGCTTGCACGAGCGTGGTCAAGTTCTACGATGGTGTTGTCTTCGGCTAACCTCGCGATGACGCGATTCGTTACGCGAAGATTCGTTTCAATGCTTCGCGGGATAAACGTGGCGGGGCATGGTAGATTGAGGATGTCAGAGCTGACTGATTTTTACACGTCTCTTGGTTTTACTAGCGCGCGAACATATATCCAAAGTGGAAACGTAGTGTTTGACTACCGCGGCGGGGAAGCCTCCAGTCTCGCAGATAGGATTGAATTGGGACTAAGGGACCGACTGCATGTCGACACAGTCGTCTTCCTCAGGACTTCAGATGAATTTGAAAGAGCAGTCGGCTACACTCCACTTCCTGGAGAAGACGAGAGCAAGCTGCATGTGACATTTCTACATAGAAAGCCCGCGCGAGTTCCCATTGACGAAATCAATGACGCGGCAGGAGAAGGAGAAGCGTTCTCCATATCCGACAGAGAGGTCTATCTCTCCTGCCCAAACGGTTACGGGATTACGAAGTTGTCAAACAGCTTCCTCGAAAGAGTCTTGAAAGTGCCAGCGACAACCAGAAACTGGAAGACGGTCAAAACCCTGAACGACATGGCGAGGAAAACCTCCCCGCAAGAATGCTGATTCAATTCCTTCGCCAAGCTTGTTCAAGGTGGGGCCGGCGTTCTGGTGCCACTCCGGCGTCGAAGGCGCCTCGAATCCGTCCCAGTCCATTCATAGATGACACAGAGCGAATTCGCTTCGCCGAGGGAAGATGGGTCGAAGTGGCCGGATTACTCGAGTTTCATGACGTACTCTTCGGTTTCTCTTCCCCGCGCATTGGCGAACCCCTTCCCTTCTCCCTCGTGCACGAAGTTGCACTTCTGCAGGACACGAAGGGAGGCAAGATTGTCCTTTGCCACCCTGGCGTATATTGGTCGCTTCCGTATCTTGTCCAGAAATTTTGAGAGCGCTTCGGTGGCGATGCCTCTTCCCCAGAACTCCTTTCCGATCCAATAGGTGACCTCGGGCTTGCCAAACTCCTGGTCCGTATAGCTTCCCACGTGGCCAACCACCACCCGACCATCGAAGAGGATCGTCTGCGTCGTGACTGTTTTGTCTGACATGATTCTCGACCAGTGTTCGAGAAAGGCAGTCTTGTCGGCGGGGTTCTTTGACGTGAATGCTGCCATTTCGTTTGCTTCTCGGTCTAGCTGTTGCTCGAAGAATATCGCCAGGTCTGATTCGACTACATCCCGCAACTCTATCAGTTTCGCCAAGCTGGCCGACCTCGAGCCACCACCCAGACGCAGCAGAGTGGAGGGATATCAACCTCGACTTTTAAGGTCAGAAGCGAGCGACTTCCCGATGTCGAAGAGTCCATCCTCCGCGATTGACTGGCTCCTCGAAGAGAACCAGCCTTCGATAAGATATCTAGCTCAAACTGAACTTCTCCACAAGTCAGAGACGAGTTCCGAGGCGAAGTCGACTAGGCGGAACATATCGAAGGTCGGTTGGGCGAAGGACATACTGGACAGGCAACTGCCTAGCGGATGCTGGGTTCACGAGAAGAGTCTCTTCTCGCCCACCTTCGCCGCTACCTTTTGGATGCTCCTGATTCTGTCCGATCTCGGTCTTACTCTTGAAGAACCGAGAGTCGACAAGGCATGTCAACTTTGGATGGAGCGCAATCGCACCAAGGACGGTGGATTCAGTTCAAGCGGGAAGAGCGGCGGGCACCTCTGCATCACGGGCAATGCCGCTCGCGCTCTGGTCAAGTTCGGATATGTAGACCATCCAAGGGTGAAGGGAGCCTTCGAGTGGCTCGTGAGAAGTCAGGCAGCGCTCGGAGGGTGGTCTTGTTGGAACTTCGGCAGGCCACCCTACCATAAGAGGACTCTCGACTCATGGGAGCCACTCAGCGCGTTTGCTGTGTACCCTCGTCAGAAGTGGACGCGGAGCATGAAGCTCGCCTGCGAAAGAGGAGCGGAGTTCTTCTTGGAACGCGAGCTTCACAACCAAGGAGCTCGCTGGGAGCCGTGGTATCGCTTCCACTACCCTTTCCACTACTACTACGACCTGCTAGTGGGGCTGGACTTCATGACTGCCCTAGGCTACTCCAAGGACAAGAGGATGGGATACGCCCTCTCTCAGCTCAAGGAAAAGAGGAGGCGAGACGGAAGGTGGAATCTCGATGCCAACCGCCCTGAGGACTCCGCCGCATTGCTTGCATTCAGGAGGAGTCACCCTCACTCGCAGGACTTGACTCCCTTCGTTCTAGAGAGGCCCGGAGACCCTAGCAAGATGATCACGTTGATGGCTCTAAGAATTCTGAACCGCATCGAGTCTTGACCTGCTTCCGGCTCCCAAAAGCACTTCGAGTCTTCTGGCCGACGGATCGGTTGCATCCGGACTAGTCAGGCATCGACTCGCCCAATGTCTTGAGGACCCGGAGAGCTCTCAGGGTTATCATCTTGCTCGCCTGTCCCGGTGCCTCAAACCCCAAGGGTTTCTGTCCGTCGCAGATGAACTTGCGCAGGCCCCTCGGGACCTTCCCTCCGTTCATGACGTCGGGCTGAATCGCATCCATCGGCCAGCTGCCGTCCTTCAGCCTTCTCTTCTTCAACTCCTGGATTGCTTCACCCGTCCTGGGGTCGCTCCCACCTCCTAGGGCCGTGACGAATTCGAGCCCCACGAGCACGTCGTAGAAGCAGTGATATGGAAAGTGGAGCCTGTACCAAGGGTCATACCTGCGGCCCTCGTGCAGAAGTCGCCGCTTAAGGTAGAACTCCAGCCCCCTATCGACGGCATCCTTCATTCCACGGGTCCACTTCTGGCGGGGGTAGACGGCCAAGGCACTCATGGCCTCCCAACCGTCGATTACGCCGTTCCCCTCGTCACAGTGCCAGCCCCCGTTTGGCTTCTGGTTCCTTATCAGCCAATCGAACGCCTTTCGGACCTTGGGGTCGTCCGCGAATCCGAACTTCACGAGCGCCCTGGCAGTGTTCCCAGTCAGGCACTGCTCGCTGGCCGGTCTGTCAGGATAGTCGGGAGTGTCGAAGCCCCCATCGCGCATCGCGAATGCATCCCTCCACATCTCCGCCGACCTCGCGAGCCAGGGGAACTCCCTTGTCACCCCAAGGTCGGAGAGCGCAAGTAGGATCCAGTATGTCGAGACGTACTTGGGCCTGAAGTAGTCTTCCCCGTCTACCCAATATCCCTCGGGGAGGCGCTTACGCAGAATCTGCTCGACCCACCCCTGCGTCGGTATCGCCTTGCGCGCGTCACTGAGCTCACTGCCTCCCGCTCCCATAAGGTCGCGCATGGCCAGATACCGGACTGCCGGCTGTTCCGTTTCGGTCAGCCATCCCATTACGGTTCTCATCGTTCGGAGGTCGGGGTGTCTCCTACTTAACGCGCGCTGACTTTTTTGGGGGGAAGGCTGCGGGACAGTTTCACAGAACTGACCGGCGAAACTCCTACACCCGATTGGCCAGTCTTATATTCCACAGTCGAGACGAAGTCGCCGTGACGAAATTCGTACTGGTTCCCGGAGCATGGCTTGGGGCATGGGCTTGGAAGGACGTGGTTCCCCTCCTTGAGAAGGAGGGCCACTCTGTCTATCCGGTCACTCTGACGGGGATGGGCGACAGGGTTCATCTGGCCTCTAAAGACTCTGGCATTGGAACCGCGGTCGAGGACGTGTTGAACGTGATAAGATTCAACGATCTCGACGACTTCATCCTCGCGGGACACAGTTTTGCGGGCAAGGTCGTCGCCGCCGTCGCCGACCGGATCCCACAAAGAGTGAACATGCTTCTCTACGTCGATGCGTTCAGACCCGACAAGGTCAGAACACCACAAGGCAGCTTCGATCCCTCCAAGGAGTTTGGACCCCTCAAGCCAGGAGAGTGGGCGATACCCTTCACAGAGGGAATCCTTGCCAGCATAGGAAAGGACGTCAAAGGTTCGAATAGGGAGTGGATGCTCTCCAAGGCAACGCCTTGGCCCGTGAAGCCAGCGAATGAACCGATAACCCTCTCGGAGAAATTCGACTCGGTAAAGAGCGCCTTCGTATTCTGCACGGGCGGCGGAGACCCAGTGGACGAAATCATCAGCGGGAAGTGGGGAAAACTGGACGGCCCATACAAGGTCATAGAGTCAGGGCACTGGCCAATGATCACCAAGCCCGATGAGTTGGCTGAGGACATGCTCAGCCTCTCGGCGTAATGGGCAATCTGCGAACCCGGAAAACATCGCGTTTTCAACGACGGAACCAGCCGAAGGCCGAAGCGCTCCGGGCCGCGGAGTACCTCTCCTCTCTGGGCTTCTCGCTTCCGTCGTCACGCTAAAATATCGTTGTCCTCGGTCGCTGGGTAGTGTCGTTCAAGCTCCAAGTCGTCTTCGACTGCAAAGATCCCAACGGTCTCTCGAAATTCTACGCGGAGGCCCTGCACTACAAGTTGCAAGACCCTCCCAGCGGACACAAGTCGTGGGAAGCGTGGCTCAAGGAAATGCGGATACCCGAAGAGGAATGGAACTCGGCCAGCGCTATCGTCGACCCCGAAGGCAAGGGCCCCAGAATCTACTTCCAGCAAATGGACACGCCCAAGCCAGGAAAGAACAGGCTCCATATTGACATCAACGCGAGCGGGGGATCCCGCGTCCCTTTGGAGGAGCGAAAGGGGCAAGTCAACAGGGAAGTCGAACGACTCGTGAGCATCGGGGCGACCAAGCATCATGAGCTTGAAGAGGGGAGAGGAGAGTACTGCGTCGTCATGCTCGATCCCGAAGGCAATGAATTCTGTGTCCAGTGACAAATCCGCGGGAGGGCCGAGCCTGCGACAGGCCCTGCGTTGTTCGCCTTTCACGACGGAAACGACCGTGAATGAAGGCTCCAAAGAACACTTTTGCTGACGCGCCCATCTTGGATCCCAAAATATTCCCAACGGTTAAATTGGAATGAGCCCCCGGCGGACGGTTGCCCGATCTCGAAGGGACTGAGTTCGAGTCGAGGACGGTCGCTGACGTGAAGGCTTCCACAAGGTTTCTACTGGACTCGCACAAGGCGAAGATTGCCGAGCTGAAGGAGTGCGACGCTGACGTTCGAAGTCTTCTCAGATTCGGCATCGACGCAAAGGAGGCGTCGTCCACCGCCCGAGACTTCTTCGGCACCCAGACTGTGAGATACTTGGCAATCGACGGGACTGAGTCGATGGACCAGGAACTCGACCTGATTGTCTTCTATGTGGGCGCCTTCGCATATGGAGGCGAGATTCAGTTCAGTCCTGAGGGGGTGAAGGTTGGGGAGCTGACGCCAAGCGACGAGAGCCTTTCCATCTCGGCCGCCATCCCGTTGTCGGAGGAAGACGCGGCTCAAGTCTTCGGCCAAAGGAGAGAGTCAGGAGTCGAAGTAGACGCTGAACGCCTTCCCTCGGCTCTGATGCACTTCGCGGAGTACTACCTCGCCTACCGAGGAATTGCGAGCGACAATCCGGCCAGGATCGTGCTTCTCGATAGGACCTTGGCCGGTGACGTCGCGCACCTTGTCTGGAGCACTCGCGACTCGATAAGAAGCGGGCTAAGCGTGCTCGAGGGTCTTGAAACCCCCGCGGGACCCGTAACGCCGTTTGACCTGGAGCTCGCTAGGATGCTGGTCTATAGCAGGGAGCTCTCAATCCCTGCGCCTAGGAGTCAGCTCCTCAAGTTTGCCGCGATAAGGAGTCTCTTCGGTGAAGAGCTCACCATCCAGCAGATGATTGAAGGGACCGGCGCGAATCCGCTCTGGGCTGACAGGCTCAAGGAGGATCTGAGGAGGATGGATGCGCAGTTCGGCATATTCGAAAGCGCAACCGAGCCATACAAACTCAAACCTGGAGTCAGCCGATACTGGGAACGTGTGCTGTCGGCTGCGCTATATGTCGCGGATCACATCTTCCACCCCAAGGGCGGCCACCCCCTTCGCATGCGCAAGGAAGCCTCCGAAGCCTGGATAACCGCAGACGACCTGGACTTCATGGTCCTCGTTCTGATACGTGAGATCACGAGGATCGCGTGGTCCGACAACGTGCTTCCCGTGGGGCTCATCAAGGACACCAACGCCTTCGAATTCGTCAAGGCTGTCGTCCCTATCCTCGCCTCGTCCGGCCTGGCCAAGGGTCGCCGCGACCTCCCAAACTTCAACAGCGACAAGATGCTCCTGCAGACCAACAGCGTGGCCAACAGCGTTGACGTTCCTACGCCGTGGCACACCTTCGACATCGACGCCGCCTTCAGGACGATGGCCCCTGTTCCGGACAAGAGCCTCGGAGAAGGAGAGGCCAGGGTGAACGGAGCGTACGAGAACGTGGTCTATCCTGAGAGAGTCTACGTCAAGACATACATCCAGCTATGGAGCAGCAAGTCCAACCCGATCGTCAGGAGCCATGTGTTCGCGTACGACAGGCCTGTCTATCCGAAGTTCGACCACTGGGACGAGCTGGTCTTGCACAACAAGGACGGGGGCGTCGACGCAAGAATCCTTCCAGTCTTCCACTACAGGTCAGGGTCGCGCATGACCAACCTCGTCATGTGCATGTTGTCGGAGATGGGGCATGAAGTGGTACCAGAAGCCCTCGGACACAACTACCCGCTCTTCATAGCAGACAAGAAGTCGAAGTCTGTCCTAGACGGAATGCGCAGGGCCTACAGGGGCGCGGTCGCCCTCGAGATGGCCAAGTCGGACTTGGACCAGCAGATTCTGTTCTCGAGCAGGTTCAGGGACTACCGTAGCCAAATGGAGGGGAAGAGGAAGACGTGACACCGCTTCCGTTCGACGACATCGAAGGAGAGTTCAAGGCACGACTGCGGCACATCAACACGACGACTCGCGCGACCGTCGACAACTCCACGGTCACCTTCAGGACCGCCGTCATCGAGTGCGACTACACTCCCCGCGTCGTCAAGAGGCTGTCCATGGGCCAGCTCGTGGCGATACCAAACGTGCAGGCGCTGGGCGCAAGCGGCTCTTTCTCCCTCTATGAAATCGCCGACGTGTACCCTATGCACTATTCCATGCTTACGCTCGACCAGTCGCAGCCCGCTTCCATAAGAAACGAGTTCATGGAGCTCATACAGAGCGAGTGGGAAAAGGGATCGAAGAGCACCTGGATTGAGATCATCGCTGCCCCCATCGGGCACGTCATGAAGGTCGGCGCGGACGGAGTCTCCTACGAACGCGGGGCCATGACTCCGCTCACAGGGAGCCAGGTGAGCCTGCTCAGCAAGGACTCGATCCAGCAACTGGTTTGCTACAGGTCCTCCAAGGGAGCGGCCGTCGACTACAAGCTGGGCCACCTTCTCGGGTTCACCGACGACTCGATACCTTTCTCGGTCAACCTCGAAAACCTGATTCACTACATGGGAGGCACATTCGCATTCACGGGAAGCGGGAAGTCGAACCTGACGGCGACAATCATCAGGAAATCGCTTAGGGCAATTCCCGATCTCAAGGTGGTGATCTTCGACATCAGCGCCGAGTACGGCATCCACATACTGGACGTCCTGAATGACCTGCCCAGCAGGATAGTCTTCACCGACTCCTTCGCAGAGGGCAAGGACCCAGCGGCGGAGTACTTCAGGCGCCACGCCACGCCTGAGGTCTTCGCGGACAGGGACAAGGAGTTCCAGGCGAAGATCAGCCCGCTCTTCCGAGACGGCAAGGTGGTGTTCCTTCAGAGCCGGCTGGCGGGGGAAGGCGACGTCGAGAAGTTCAGCACCTACGCGGGGCTGGTGGAGGTCCTATCAAACACCCTGAACGACAAGTACGGCACCGTCCAGCAGAAGATCCTGGTCCCTCAGGTCGTCGAGACAATCAAGAAATTCCTGAAGGACCACCGCCTGGAGCTTGACACGAGGTTCGACTCCAGAACCAAGGAGCTGGTTGCGAGGATCCAGCCCCTCCTCTCGGACTTGGACAACCGCAGTTCGCTCAAGAAAACATTCGACAGCCTTTCGACGGTCGTCGAGTCGGCTCCCGCAGCATCAGAGGCGGAGGAGGGCTACACATGGAGCCAGTTAGCCGAGGAGGTCCTGCAGACAGGGAGAGCGGCGCCGCGCGTGTTCGTGGTCAACCTCCCGGAGGCCGAAGACGCCAGGCTCGAGACAGCGAACATGATCAACGAGGTGTTCCGAAAGCGGAAGCGGAGCTTCACTCTGTCGCCAAGGGTGCTGTTCGTGATCGATGAAGCCCAGGAGTTCATTCCTCAGACCGCAAGGAAGGAGGACGGCACCGACCAGTCAAGCCGCGCCGTCGAGAGGCTCCTCCGTCACGGGAGGAAGTATCACCTAAACTGCTGGATCAGCACCCAGAGGGTCGCTCACCTTAACACCAACGCCCTGCAGCAGCTGCACAGCTACTTCGTCTCGACCATGCCGAGGCCCTACGACCGCCAGCTCATCTCAGACACGTTCGCGATCGACGACGCTTTCATGGACCGGACGCTTGCGTTTCAGAACGGTGACTGGCTCCTGACGAGCTTCAAGGCGACTGCGACACAGAACATACCGGTCTTCTTCCACGCCGAGAACAACGAAGACATACTGGA
>JASIEW010000064.1 GCA_030045755.1 Nitrososphaerales archaeon | reverse complement strand
GCTCCGCCGCTGGTGACTCCGGCCACCACCACGAGACTGGAACTGACTGAACTGCAAGTGTTTGTGCTAGTGGTGGAACTGGTAGAGCTGCTTGAAGAACTAGTTTCGGCAGAGCTGATACCAGATCCTGAGCCTGAAGACGTGCTGACAGAGCTAGAACTTGTAGAGCTTGAGCTGATACACTCCATGGACTGGATGTAGGCGTTGACCGCCGGGTCGGGACCTACGTATGCAATGTCGATCTTTCCCGCCAGGAGGGCTTCCATTTCCGGCCCGCCTGAGGTGAAAAGCGTGGTGTCGATGACCGCTGAGGACCCCACGGCCTTTTGGAAGGATCCGTCGGATATGCCAAGTATCGCGGGCGCATGGTTGATCGTGAGGTAGTAGCCCAGGTTCACTACGACAGGCGAGCTGCCGTGAGACTCCGTCAAGGCTATCGCCGCATAGGAGCCCAGCACAACCAGCGCGACGGCGACTCCGACGACCACGAGTGTAGTGGACCTTTTCAACGCCGGTATGACCAATCACAAGTAATTAAACCTTAATTACAAGTGATTATCCCTGCGCTGAAGAGCGATGACCTGGGGCCCCGTCAGCCAGACCAGGCGTGGGGTCGGCGTGAACTTGAATCAGGATCGGGCGTTGCATCCTCTCCACGCTGACGATGGCTTCGCCGACCCTGAGCTTGGCCAGGTGCTCCCTCTGTTTCTGGTTCATGCCCATCGAGTTCCCTAACAGCGATACGTCGTCCGCCCAGGCCACTCTGTGTGCTATCTTGGTCCCGGAGTTCTTCACGACTTCCGACGCTACCTGGGTCGGAAACTGAGCGACGAACATCATCGCTTCGCCGAACTTCCTGAGCTCAGATATCATCTTCTCCCCCACGCCTGGAGGGTCTTCTGGGCGCCTCGCGGGAACGACGTTCCTCGCCTCCTCGATCACAGTAAGGTGGTCGAGGTCGGACTTTCTTCCGACCTTTTCCTCGTACATCATCTTGAGCATCACCTCAGTGAAAACCGCTCGAGTCTGGGTGTCCCTCAGCTGGCCCAGTTCCACGCAGACGGGAGTCGCCAGTAGGTCGGCCAGCTTCGCGGCGCCTCTCCCGCCCAGGGCTCTTCCCGCCTGACCTTGAGTCAGAGGGCCCAAGCGCCTCAGAAGCGCCACCTTGGTCTCGTTGTCATAAGCCGATCTAAGCGGGTAGGCCTCGATGGTTCTCAGCAGGTCAGAGAGCGTAGGAACCTCTTCGCGACCAGTCTCGGCCATGCGCTTCTGGAGTGCGTTTCGGAACATGTAGGCCTGTGGATGCGTAAAGCGGTAAACGTCCGAGAAAATGTCTGAGACCATCGCGACGTGCTCAGCGGGGTCGGCAGCAGGCCCGACCTCGACCGGGTTCAGGGAGAAGTCGTCCCGCCCAGGAGCGAGTACGAGCCCGCCTGCCTCTCGGACGACCGCACCGTACTCGTTGTGCCAGTCGAACACCATGAACGGGAGGCCCTCCTCCGCCGCTTGCCTCACGATCGCCAGTCCGGTCGTGGACTTGCCGCTTCCGGTCATGCCTACAATGGTCACATGCCGCTTCAGGTCGTCCAACCTCAACCTGAACTCGTGCAACGTTCCTCCCGTAGACACGACCTGCCCAAGCAGTATCCCACCGCTGCCTGACTCCTCGACGTTTGGAACGTAGAACTCGGGAGAGTACGAAGTCTGACCGACCACGGGGCTCTTCTGCTCGAAGGAACAGAGGGCGCTACCAGACTCGGCAGAGCCTGACTGAGGCAGCTTCGCGGTTCCGGGCAGAAGCAGGGTGTTGAAGAACCAAACAAGCTCCCCCCTGAGTAGCCTAGTGACGGTCGCGTTGGGCAAGGCCACGCTCAGCGTCGCCGAGAGGATGCTGACCCTTTGCTCAACCAAGTCGGTCAGCTCTGAAGCGTCGCTCTCCTTTCCGTCAGCCCAGGTCCCAACCACCAAGTCATACTCGAAGAGCGGGTTGTCCTCATCCTCGCCCCGTTGGTTCATCAGCAGGGTGTAAAGGAAGGGCACCGCCGCCCTCCTGAGCCCCTCGAAGAGGCCCTTCACCCTCTGCTGCTGCAGAGTAGTCTTCATCGCAGCGGAGTAGTCAGTCTTTGCGTCTTCGTTGAGGTCAGGCACGAGGACCCTGACAGTCGCAATGAACCTCACCCTCGACCCCTTGCGGGTGCAGACGTATTTGCCGTCGATCACCTCGGGTGCCTGAAGCTGGATGCTCTCCTGCGGATGGACAATCCAAGCGACCTGAGAGGCTATCCTCGAGACGCTCAATGCTCACTTCACCATTGGAAGGCGGTGCTGAAGATGCCGCTCAAGGACGACGAGATCGAGTTCCAGATGTTCGTCGTGTAGGTGGCCGCCTCCTTCAGTATCGACTCGATTCCTCCAACCAAGAGGGACAGAGCTACAAGAGCTACCGAGAGAAGCAAGGCCTCCTCAATCAGCTGCACTGCGCGCCTGTGTCGGGGGAACCACTTGCTCCTGATCATCGCACAGGAAGCCGGCTCGGCTATTTAGCCGCCAACAGAGGCATGAAGGTGAAGGTCGTAAAGGGAGAGATCAAGACGCAGACGATGCAGAATGACGCCAGCGAGAGCGCCACGTTCGCGTAGGCCCTCCTTTCCGAGACGTATAGTGCGAGCATGCCCGAGCTGATCGCCGCCATAGCTGCGCCCGCGTAGAGCGTCAGGTTGGGCCCCTGGGGTTGGCTCGCAGTCAACGTGTAGAGTGAGCCGAGCATCGGACCTAGCGACGCGATCATACCAGACACGGCTCCTACCACACAAGACCCGATGAGGCACCTGAAGCGCTGGACACGCTCTTCCATCTTCCTGCTCTCCCTTAGCTTTACCCAGTTTTCGAGAGTATGGGACAGCCGCTCGCCCGCCGTTCCCAGTAGTGTCGCGCTGCTTTCGGCTGACATACCGATGAGCGCCGCGAGCATTGCGACCTCTTCGGAGTCGCGCGAAACTAGGGGCCTGACAGCCACGTCGATTGCGAGGCCCAGCAGGACCCGCCTCGCAACGTCTCTCCCTACGCTCCCTGAAGTTCGCAACGAGCGGACGATGGCCTCGGCGATCCCCATTCCTTGACCGGCTGACTCCATCACCCTTCGAAGGGATGAAATCATGTCGACCTCTTCGCTCAAACGTGTTGTCGCCTGTCTCCTGAACAGAGATAGAAGGCGACGTCCAAGAGGACCAGCTGGAGACCGACTATCTCCAGGAGACTCTGCGGGCTGCTCAGGTGCGCAAGGACGGAGTAGAGAAGCAACAGTATCGGCGAAAAGAAGCAAGCGGTCATGAAGATCGGGAGTTTTGTCTCCTGGGAGAGCTGCGCCGAGCTGGCCAGGCCACGGGCCTCCTCTCCTCCCTCCGGAGGGATAGTCGGCCTCATCAGCACGGCGGTGGTCAACGCTTCGGCCGCGGAGTGGGACGACAGACAGCTCGCCGACCTCGCGACCGCTTCCTCGACGCCTTCTCCTGTCAGGATGCATCGCCTCATCACCTTCAGCGCGTCGGCGAGTTCGCGCTCCTTCGCCCTCAGAAACATCATTGTCCTAGAGCGCGACCCTGTTACCGCAGTGGAGACCGTCGCAACCGCGGAAAGGAGGACCGCTTCCTTAGACTGCGCCATTCGGCGCCTTTCGAACACGCGGCGAGGCGTAGAGAAGACTGCATACAAGACGAGCGCGAAGAGGACCGCTTCGAACTCCACAGAGGCTTGGCCCAGTACTTCGCCCAGGGCCACATAGGTCGTCACCACAACGAGCAGAGCCACTGCCGCGCTCATGGCTAACAGCCTCTTCTTGTCGACGTCGAAGTGGTCCAGGTAAGCGACCTTCAGGCCGGTGACTCACTTCCACGCTTGAGTTTCTCGAGCGTCTTCGCCACCCGGGCGCCGAAATCCTTGGAGCTGGCCCCACCGGGCGGAACCAGCTTGTCCCAGTCCATGACCCTGACAAGGTTGAACGCCCTGTCCCTGAGGAACATCTCTCTCGTCCTAGGGCGGCCCGAGTCCGAAGTGACGTAGCAGACCCTCTGGACGTAACGCGCCGGCTTGAGCTTGTCCGGCCGTGACATGAGCACGAGCATGCCGAGGTCCAAGAGGCTCTCCTCCGGGACGGCGTGCATGGTCATCCACCTCCTCATTGCCTGCTCGATTGAAGATGCATGGAACGTCTGGATGCCTCTGGCTCCCGCGGCCAGAGACTGGAAGAATGCCGAACTGTGCTCCTTGGACTGCAGTTCGCTCAATATCACGATGTCCGGCGAACGGTGGAGCGCCTTCACTATTTCGGCCTCCTTCGTCCTGCTGGTGTTTCCCCTCTCGTACGGGTCGACCTTCACCTTCATCTGGTGGTAGCCCCGGCCGAGCATGTCAATGGTCTCGACGGCGTCTTCGATGTAGAGCCTCCTGAACCTCCTGTCTATCAGTTCGTCCAGCGCGTTGAGCAAGGTGGTCTTTCCCGTCCCCGTCTCCCCCACTATCGTGCAGTTTCCGCCGACCTCGAGCCAACCGGTCAGGATGGATGCAGCCTCGAGGGAGATCACCCCCATGTTGATCAGTTCCCCCATGGAGAGCGAAGAGACGTCAAGCCTCCTGACATCCAAGGCGAACCTGTTGACTGACAGCGGCTCGAGGTCGAGAGACACTCTTAGCCTCGCACCGGATATCTCGAGGTCGTTCTTGAGCGACGGAGTCAGATAGTCGGGAGTGTACCCCCTGAAGGTGTCCAGGTGAGTCTCAAGGGCGTGTCTTTCGCGGTCCGTCAGGAAGATGCCCGTCTCGCACCTTCCGAACTTCGAGTGATCCAAGTAGACAGGCGACGACTCCGAGTCGACGAAGTATTCGCTTACATTCTGGTCCTTGGCCAGTGCAAGGATCCTGGAGAGGCCTATCGCCTCATAGGCCGCCACCTCGGTCAGCTCCCTGACCCGTGAGTTGCCTGCATTGATGCTGGCGGCCGCCAGCTGCGTCAGGACCCTGATCAGGTTGTCGAAGGTGAGCGGGTCGACGCTGTCTGGATCCAAGGCGCCCGCCGCGTCTGACGAGGCCTGCCTGAGCACGGACAACTCTCCGCGGCTGATGTCACAGGAGATTTCGTACAGGTAGTAGCCCTGCTTCTCGGACACGTGGTACCTGAAGGGGTACGACTCGTAACTTACCTCTGATGGCCCGCCCGGTTCTCCGAAGAGCTCGATCAGAAGAGGAGAAGGTTGAGAGGATTCTCTGCGGCGCCTTACTATGCGTATCAGCAGGTCCTCTACGTCCTCCGAGATTTTCATGTCAAGAGACGTGCGCAGGGCGATAAAACAGGCAACAGCGGACTCGATGGCCGAGAAGCTCCGACCTCACGAGAGCACCCTGAATCCCGCACGAGTTGCCTGTTAAATGAGGAAGCGCCGTCTAGACTCGATGGTTGAACTCACAGAGTATACTCTCGTCGTCCTTGTTTCGGCGCTTTTCGCAGCCGCGTCTGTGTCTACCTATGAAACGTTCTCGAAATTCGAGACGGTGGCTGAAGTGGAGGGTTCGTTCTCCGCTATAACATCGCTGGTGCTTCGGGCGTCGCAGGACGGAAGTTCGTCTGGGACATTGGCCCTCCCTCAGTCGACTTTAGCATGCAGCGACGGCATGTTGAGCTTGCGCGCTTCCGGCGAGGCCGTCAACAGGACATATCCGCTCGCGTGCAGCTTCGACCTCCAAATCCCAGGCGGTCTCGAGACTGTCTCCTTCGACTGCAATTCGTCTACGCTGTCGGCTAGGGTCTCCTGAGGATGCCCGCCTCCTCCATATCCTCCATCATGACCTGGGGGGTCTACCTCGGTGCTATGCTCACACTTACCGCCTTTCTCGCTCCCGCAGCCTTGGGCACTCTCGGCGATATGCGGGACTACGCGGCCGCTTCGACTGTCGACGGCATCCGCGTGTTGATTGACGCTCTCCGCCCGGGAGACTCTGTCTACTTGACCTTCGCACAGTCAGGTAGCAAATTCTCCGTGATGATGTCAGGGCACAGCGTGGGCTATGACCTGGACAACTCGACCACCTACCTTCCTTGCAGATGGAAGCTCGAGACCGCGGTCCTCTATCCTTCGAGGGAGTATCTGCTCACCCTCGTGAACGGAACCGTTGGGGTGTCGACAGTCGGCGGAAGTTGAAACGTTCATCGACGTGGCAATCGCGTATGCCGTGGTCATATCCCT
>JASIEW010000063.1 GCA_030045755.1 Nitrososphaerales archaeon | reverse complement strand
ACCCGTCAAGAAGCTGCAGTAGGTCGTACCCGTCCACCTCTATGACGTTCCAGTTGAACGCCCTCCACTTCGCCGCCAAAGGCTCCAGCGGCATTATCTGCTCGGTGAGCCCGTCCTGCTGGATGCCGTTCCTGTCGATTATCGCTGTGAGGTTGTCGAGCCTGAACTTCGAAGCCGCCATCGCTGCCTCCCAGATCTGGCCCTCCTGCTGCTCTCCGTCCCCCATCAGGACGTACGTCCTGTAGGACTTGTGGTCCAGTTTTGCTGCGAGAGCCGTTCCCACTCCTAGCGAGAGGCCTATGCCCTCCGAACCCGCGGGAGCTTCTATCCCTGGCACGCTCAGAGACGGGTGGCCCTGTAGCCGCGATCCCATCTTCCTCAGAGACATGAGCTCCTCGACCGGGAAGTAGCCGGCCTGCGCGAGGACGGCGTAGAGCAGCGGCGCCGCATGGCCCTTGCTGAGGAAGAACCTGTCCCTGTCCGGCCAGCGGGGGTCCTTGGGATCGTAGTGCATCACGTGGAAATAGAGCGTGACGAGCAGCTCCACCGCCGAGAGCGAGCCTCCCGGGTGGCCCGAACCAGCCTCGGCGAGGCTCTCGAGAATCAGCTTCCTAGTGTTCCTCGCGACCTCCTTCAGCCTGACGATCTCCTGCGCGCTCTCCATGGCTATCTCCTCACAGGCACCTGCACTATCCTCTGGACGAACTCGTCGGCCGTCTGAGCGCCCGTCTCCAGGTCGTGTGGGGAGAGGGTCGCGTTCCTGGCGAGCGAGCTCCTTGCCTCGCCGGAGATGTTGCTGAGGACGGACGCCTGGTACTCGTTGCCGCCCGACGCGACTGCGAGCGCGAAGACTCCCGTCATCGCGTCTCTTACCCCGACCTTGCTGAACAGGTTCTTCTTGCCTCCTATGGGGGGGAACATGGTGACGTTGTCCTTGTCGAAGAGCGTCAGCCCTTGCTCGCCTCTCGTGATGAGTATCGCCTTGCAGTCGAGGCGGCTGAGGAGGTTCACGCCCAGGTTCCTCAGGGTCGTCTCGTTCACCATCGTCATTCCCGTCGCGTGCCCCGCCTCCTGCATGTTCGACTTCACGTATGTGACCCCGGAGAAGTCCAGATAGTGATGCATCTTCGGCTGCCCCACGACAATCTTCTCTGAAGTGTGCGCCTCGTCGACGACGCCGTTGATCAGAAAGCTCGTTATCGCCCCTCGGTCGTAGTCCGAGAGTATGACGCAGTCCACGTCCTTCATCGCCTGGACGGAGGAGGCGAGGAGCTTCTTGGCGAGGGCTGGCGGCACGTCGCTCCTGTCTTCCCTATCTATCCTGAGCGTGTGGAACGTGTTCACCATTATCCAAGTCCTCAACGAGGTCGGCCTGGAGGCGTCTGTGACGACTCCGTCATGACCGATTCCGCGTTTCGAGAACTCTGACTTCAGCCAGTTGCCGTACTCGTCAGAACCGACGAGACCCACAAGCTCCACCGAGGCCCCCAGCGAAGCCAGCTCGCGGGAAAGGTTGGCCGCCCCACCCGGGAGGAAAGTCTCTCCGACATAATCGCCCGCGGGCACAGGTGCTTCTCGAGCGAGTTTCCGGGCGGCGACCTCGACGAACCTGCTGACCAGGAGGTCTCCGATGACCAGCACCCTCCGGCCCTGGAACCGCCGCAGGAGGCCGGTCAGGCTTTCTTTGTCGACCGTGTCCAGCGGCATCTTTTTTCGATATTGTGCTTCTTTCCGCCCTTTTTAAGTTTGGAAGTCCGCTCGCTCGCCCGGACTGTTTTCTGCCCTCCACTTTTCGTCCAGGAGCTTTCCCACGACCTCGACGGCCTTCCTCACTTCGCGCTCGAGCGCCAGCGGATCGTACCCCTTTGGCATCGGGAAGTCGAGGAACTTTTGGTTCGGGTCGCCCCCCAGGAAGTCCTTGCTCGACTCGTACACCGACATGAGGGCGCGACCGTCGAGCTTCCTGAGCTCTGACACCCACGCGTGATGGAAACCCTTGTCGGAGACGAAGGTGATCTTCATGTCGCCCTCGGCCTCTCTCTTGACGCCCTCCCAGAACGTCTGGTCGAACTCGCTTGCGACCACCTCGCCCTTCTTCAGTTTGGAGGCGTACGACCTGCCGAGCTTCGTCACGCTGGCGGGCGTGGTCTCCAGATGGGAGGCGACCTGCGAGCTGGTGAGACCGAGCTTGAGGAGGTAGTAGCATGCCTCTTCGAGGATGTCGTCGCTGACCTCGCCTTCGGCCTTTCCTTCGCGTGGCAGCTACTCCACCTTCGTCGATGTCAAAACGCGGCTCTCCACGACCGGATCGGTCTAGCGTCTCCTCACAAACAGGAAGCCGCCGTCCTCCGTGACCTCATAGAGGGGCTCGTCGCGGAGTGGCTCGTCGAAGACCCCCTTCCCCGTCCTGAGGTCCCAGACCGTGCCGTGGCCCGGACACGTCACGGCAGTGTCTTCGAGGACGCCCTCTGAAAGGTCCCACTCCTCGTGCGAACAGATCGCGCCCATGCCGAAGAACCGACCGTCGACGTTTGCTATCAGCACAGCATCGCCTCCGACCCTGACGGTCACCATGGAGCCCGGAGGCACCTTCGATGACTCGACCGTCTTTACGAGTTCGCCCAAACGTCGGGAATGGGGGGCGACGGAATAAAATCGTTGCTGAGCTCGGACTCAAAGTGGCGGGTGTTGACGCCGACAGACTTCAAAAGGGTGGCAGGGCTACTCGGGACCGGGCTTCGCTCCGGACACGCTCTCCCGTTGCATCGAGGCCTGGCGCAGCGTCTGCTCCAGTTCTTTCAGGTCCTTGAGCGAGTCGAGGAAGTACCACTCACCGTAGTGCGGGAAGGAGAGGAGGGACCCATGATTGACCAGCTTGGGGAACGTCTCCCTCTCGATGTCGCCCTTGTCTGGCAGGTA
>JASIEW010000062.1 GCA_030045755.1 Nitrososphaerales archaeon | reverse complement strand
TTGACAGAGAATATGACATGAGCTCGAAGCTCCGCGGCCTGGGCATATCAGTGCCGGCAATACTCGCCGTGGCGCCAGACGAGAGGATTCTGGTGAAGGAGTTCGTCCGCGGTCCGACTCTCTCGTCGGTCATCGACGACCTGCTGAAGGGCAGCACAGACGACACGACCGAGGTCGCGGCATACGCCGCGGTCATGACCAAAGCGCACCACGCGGACATGGCACTCGGGGACGCGAAGGCAAGCAACGTCGTTGTCGCAGAGGGAAGGCTGTACCTGACGGACCTTGAGCAGTCCCTCGAACGGGGAGACAAGGCGTGGGACGTCGCGGAGTTCCTCTACTATACGGGCAAGCTCTCGACGAAGGAGGGAAGGATGCAGGCGGTCGCGGCCGCCTTCCTAGGATCCTACGTCACGAGCGGCGACAAGGCAGTCGTAGCGAAGGCCAAGGGCTCGAAGTACTTCAGACCATTCCAGCCGTTCCTCACGCCAGGCATGGCCAAGATGCTGAAGGAGCAGATGTCGCTGTACTCTTAGCTCTTCGTCGTGTACGTCGTGTACCCGCAGTGACCGCAGGTCAGCCTGTTCTTGTGCTGGGCCATGAAGTAGCCTTTCCCGCACCTCGGGCACTCCTTTCTCAGACGCGAAAGCGAACCCTCGTCAACCTTGTACAGCTTCCCGACCTGTATCCTCCTCTTTGGAGCCTTCGGTTTCTCCTTCTTCTCTGGCTTCTTTTCCTCTGCTGGAGGAGCTGAAGGAGCCGGAGTTGCCGCCGGCGCTGGTGCCGGTGGTGGGGCTGGCGCCTGCTTCGACATCTACTTCTTCGCCTCGGGTGCCGCTGCTTGCGCCGGGGCTGCGGCCTTCTTCCTGTCCTGCTTGAGCTTCTCCCTTTCCTCCTTGGTCAGCATCCTCTCCTGCAGGTGACGCTGGTGCATCTTCTTCTTGGCGTCTGCCGACTCGTACACGTAGAGCCTGCCTACCACGGCGGTCGCCCCGGACTGCCCCTCGAGGGCCACCAGGCCTATCCTATCTGTTTCGACTCCTAGTTCTTTCGCCGCGGCTTCAACCGCTCCCTTTCTCGAGACCGTTCCGGTCTTTTCTTCGATGGCAAATTCGACATACGTCCTTCCTAGCAGCTTAGACTCCGACTTCTTCAGAACCTGCAACTTGACCGCCCCATTCCGCGCGGGGATATTAACTTGCATGAGGTCTGCGGCTCGTCAGAGGATCGGCGGGACTCCGATTTTCTCGAGGATCGACCTGCTCCTTTGCTTCGAGGTCGCCTCGACCTTTACTGCCACTACCCCTCTCCCTGGTTGGCCATAGAGGACCAGTGACGAGACCGGCGCTAGGGCTATCATCGGTATGGCGACGAGGTCTTCCTCGCCGTCCACGAGGACGCGCACAGGCTTCGGTCCGCTCAGGGCCTTGCGGACTGCCTCGATGGCCTCGGTAGTGAGGGTTCCGGGCGGGTTGACGGCCTCTATCGTCGACCTGTGAGGGACTTCGGGCGGAGACCTCGTTCTTCGCTCCTCCCTGCCGTCTACTACCTGGACGTCAGGGACCCTCCCCATAGCCCCCAGGGTCTCGGTGGTCCTGTCTCCGACCGTGATGATCATGTCCGACTCTCTGAGCACGTCTCTGAACTCCTTGCCCTCCACTTCAGAGGAGGCGAAGAGGCGGCCCAGAGGTTGGGCCAGCATCGGCCTCATCTCTTCGGGGACTCTGTACACGGTCAAACGTCTAGCTTACCTTGAGCGCGTAGCGTCCCGGCTTCGTGATGCCCAAGGTCTTGGCCACCTGCGACCTGTCCGCGTTGATGATTATGATGAGTCCCGACCATTCGTTGCTGAGTTCCGTGGAGCCGTCGTTGGGGCAGGCCTTCTCAGTCGTCAGCATCCTGCACTTGCGACACGCGAGCTCCTTCAACCTCTACTTCTCCGTCTTCTCCGCCGCCTTCCGAGACTTCTGCGCCTTAGCCGCGTCCTCGTCAATCCACTCGAGGGCGCCGAGGAAGGGCTGCCTGCACGTCACGCCTATCTTGCCCATGGAGATTCCGTGGCCGAGGCTCACTGCCGTTATCCTTACCCTGACCCTGCTCCCCACTCGAAGGGTCCTCTTGCTTTGTGAGGCCGTGATTATCCCAGATTTCACGTCGCTCGAGAGATAGTCGTCCATTATCTGGCTGAGGTGGAGCAGCGCGTCAGCGGGCCCTATCCTGACGAAGGCCCCGAAGTCTGTGACCTCCACGACCTCCCCTTCCACTATCTCCTGCTTCAACGGGTAGAACGTGAGCACTTCGAACTTCACCTTGTGATATGTCGCGCCATCTCCCGCGATTACCTTTCCTACCTTGTCCACGTCCACCTTCGTGACCAGTACAAGATATCCGTGGTCGGGATTGATGGTGCTCTCGTACTTCAGTTTCAGCAGGTCCAAGGCGACCCTTTCTAGGGGCGACCCGAACTTGTCCGGCGGAACGCGCACTACATCCTCTAGGTCAACTAGCTGGAACATGAGATGATAGAAGCCGGACCTCCCTTTCGAGTGGACGATTTTAATCTTTGGCTGAGATGAGACGATCCTGTTGGGTTTTCGTGTCGGACGTCCCTCCACGCAAGACCTCTCTACCTGCTGACCAGCGCGACTCGGCCCGAGCGCAGCGTAACTGTCTCAACCCGAAGCTTCGTGAGCGCCCGGATGAGCTCTCGGTCCATCGTCGCGACGGCGGCGGCGGAGCCAAGCGCCGCCGAGATGATCTCGTCATCCGCCCTCCCCGGTCCTCCCTTGAGCGGCTTGAATCTCTTCGAGATCTCGATTGCCACCCGCGCTGCCTTGGCTCGCTTCCCCTTCCCGGATGACAGCCTGTCTAGCTCTTCGCTGACGGCCCTGAGCATGACCGGCTCGAACCCCCCAAGAGTGCCCAGCAGGCCGTCCTCCCAGTCTGTCGGCGTCTCGGCGATCGCCATGAGGAAGCTGCTGTCGAAGATTACATCCTTCATTTCAGCACGCCGGAGCCGATGAGGCGCCATCTCTCGGCTATCCTCCTGTTGATGGCCGCCCTCATGCCGGCTTCAGCCACGACTGCCCTCTTCAGGTCTACCTCGACGACGTCGCTTCTGGCCGAGGTGACGGTTGCTTGCGCGGAAGCCGTCCCGAGATTGAGCCTGACGCTCTCCCCCACCCTGAGCTTCTCGACCTTGACGAGTTCGGCCGAGCCCACCGCGGTCTCAAGGAGGGTCACCCCTATGGTCAGATGCTCCCAAGTCGGTGGCAGTGTCCCGGGCTTTCCGAT
>JASIEW010000061.1 GCA_030045755.1 Nitrososphaerales archaeon | reverse complement strand
AAACCGCCCTTGCTGCCGAACACTGAGAACCAGGGCGTCCACGCGTGGGCAGGGACTATCACGACGGAGTCGGATATCTCCATCATTGACTCTGTCAGCTCGGCCGACGTGACTCCAGTCAGCACAGGCCGCCCGTCGGAGGCTAGGTTGCCGTGCCTGGACAGGACTTCGTTGACTTGTTCGACGATTTCCAAGGACGGCGAATAGATGAGATGGTGCACCTTCCGCTTTCTCCCCTCTTGCTCGTAGATCGTGCTGACTTCCCCGGACAGCATCCATGTCACTCCCCCATAGGTGAAGAGGCCTGCGCCTGGAGCAGGTTCGAGCTTCGACCTGAGCTCTGCGAACCACTTTGGGTGGGTGAAGTCACCGGTTCCCAGCAGGTCCAGACCTTTCGCCTTCGCTCCCTCGGCCAGATGCTCCAGGTCGAGGTCCTTGGACGTCGCCATGGCGTATTTCGAGTGAAGGTGGAGGTCCGCGACCGTTCGCAAGTGGTTCGGCCGCACGACCTGAAGTTAATAACGTAGATTTCGCACGTCTGGCAAGTGACACAGTCGCCACCGGTCGGGCCTGCCCCGAAGGCAGTCGCGTCCCAGGGCCACTTGGTTCGCGTCCTCCTCTCCATGGTGGGAGTGGCTCTGCTGATCAACTATGTGGAGACGATGGTGATCCCGGGCGTCCCTGCCATTCAGAAGGACTTCGCGACAACCGCCAGCGTGGCGTCTTGGATTACGTCGGCCTTCCTGATAGTGGGCAGCGCCGTGTCGCCCCTGTTCGGCAAGTTGGGCGACAGCTACGGGAAGAAGAAGATGTTCCTGCTGGCGCTGGCGTTCTATACGGTCGGTGTCGGCCTCGCGGGACTGTCTCCGTCGATATACTTCCTCATCGCGGCCAGGGCCATCCAAGGGATCGGGTTTGCGATTGTCCCGCTGGCACTTGCCATAATCGCCGAGACGTTCCCGAAGGAGCGGATAGCGACGGCCCAAGGAGTTGTGAGCGCGACCTTCGGGATAGGGGCGGCCGCAGGCCTCGTGATCGGCTCGTACATAGTACAATATGTGAGCTGGCAGTGGGCCTTCCACTCGGCTTTCATTCTCAGCGTGGTGCTCTTCGCTTTGGTAGCGAAGGGCCTCCCCAGCGGAACCCCAGGGACTGGACTGAGGGTCAACTACTCCACCATCGTGATGTTGATGTCGGGCATCACCCTGCTTCTTCTGTACCTTACGGAGGGGCCCACCGTAGGTTGGTACTCGTTGTACAACGTTGCCTCGCTGGTTGTGGGAGCGTCCCTGACGGTCGGTTTCTTCTATGCGGAGAGCAAACGAAAGAACCCTCTGATCCGTATGGACCTTCTCAAGATACGGAACGTGCTGGTCGCCAACGGAGTGGGTCTGATTTCAGGAGCCGCGATGTTCATGCTTTTCTTTGCATTGGTGTACTACGCGGAGACTCCGAAGCCGTTCGGGTTGGGCCTTGACGTTATCGCAGCTGGTCTTACAGTAGCACCCGCGACTCTGGGGATGCTTGCGGCTGGCCCGGCTTTCGGAAGAGCGGTGGTCAGATTCGGACCCAAGCCTACTGTAATCGTCGGCTGCGCCGTTGCTATAGTGGGAATGCTATCCTACGTGTTCAGCAGGGGCACGAGGATCGACGTTGCGGTCGACAGCACGGTCACTTTGGTAGGAATCGTCGGAGTCCTTATCCCGATTGTGAACATGATAAGCATCTCCATACCTGACGACTCGGTCGCCACGGGTCTGGGCCTGAATACGATGCTCCGCAACGTCGGCGGGGCCATCGGGCCGGTGGTCGCTACGACGATAATGAGCACCTATACGACAAGCGTGGCCTATGGGCCACAGACTGTGGCCTTCCCGAGTTCGACGGCTTTCGACTTCATCTTCTATCTCGGCGCGGCGATGTTGCTGCTGGCGATAGTCATGTCGCTGACTGCGAAGAATTACACCTTCAAAGGTTCGCGGATGTCACAGTCCTCCGGTACGCCTGCGGACGGGGAGTCGATGGTCCAGCGTCCTGAATCGCCAGGGAACAAGGCTGCCTGAACTCACCCCCACTCTCTCGCTGGCCACGAACGGTTCCGCCCTCGTTGAAGGATAGCTTCCGATGTACAACTCGCCTCTTCTTGTCAGGTCAATCCCATTCAGAGAGCCTGTTATGCCGAAAGCCTCAGTCGTCTTGCCTGGCCCGTTCGTCAGGGCTCGCAGGTCAGATGTCCCTCTTCGTCTGACCATTTGGTCGAGTCCGCTTAGGGGCTCCACCGCCCTGACCAGGACAGCTCCAGGGTTGCCTGGGCGCTCCGTAGTCGCGTTGAAACACCAGTTTCTTCCGTAGACGAAATAGACGTAGGCGAAACCCCCATGGCCGAACATGAGCGAGTTCCTACCAGTCCTTCCCCTGAACGCATGGCTGGGAGGATCGTCTCTACCGCGATATGCTTCTGTTTCGGTGATCCTTCCGGTGACCGACTCGTCGCCTATTGACCTGATCAGGACCTTTCCAAGGAGTTCCTTTGCGACTGACACCGTGTGCCTCTCATAAAATGCCCGTGGGAGAGGTCGGAGCCCAGCCTGATTTTCTCGCGTCATCCCGGGAGGGTGGTCGGCCCGCGTCGAGCTTAAGGAGCCTGCGCTGTCCGGCATCGTTCGACATCTAAACTAGGGCGCACAATAGATAACTAAGTCCTGACTCGGCACGGCGCTTGTGGGGTCGTCGGCTAGTCTGGTCTAGGCTTCAAGCCTTGGGCGCTTGAGACCCCCGGTTCAAATCCGGGCGACCCCAGACTTCCATCATCGCGTCAGGTATTGGGCTATGAAACCTGTTCCTCTCTGACCTTTCCGGGCCACCAGTTGTACTTCTGCGCGATTGCCATCAGCGCGGGCACGAAGAACAGGATGACCACCCCGACGTCGACCATTATTGCTGAAGCTACGCTCACGCCGATTTCTTGCAGCAGGCCGATGCCGCTGACCACGAGAGAGGCGAACACGCTGGATAGTATCAGTCCGAGGCCGAACAGCGTGACCCAAATCTTGTCTATTGCCGTCTTGATTGCGTCGATGTCAGACTTTCCGGACGTTGCCTCTTCCTTTATTCTTGTCACGAGGAATATGTCGTAGTCTACGCCCACCCCGAGCATCGTGACTATGACGAACAGGGGCGCGAGGCTCACGATGGGGGTGTTCAGCAGATAGAAGAAGGCGATGGAGAGCAGCCCGAGTGCGAAAGAGACACTGCATAGGATTGTGAAAATCAGACGCATGGGCGTAAAGACCGACCGCAACTGAACGAATAGGATGAAGTACACCCCCAAGGAAAGAATGAGCAGAACGAGAGGAAGAACGCCGTTAACGAGGCTCAGAGTGTCGATGGTTGACTGCGTTGATCCGCCGAAGTAGACCGTGGCCCCCGCAGGGAGAGGGATTGTACCCACCGCCGCCTCGATACTCTTCAGGTCGTTCACCGCCGTTGGGCTCTGCGAGGATGCCGACAGACCTACGGTGATCAGGGCGGTCTTGTTGTCCTTTCCTATCTGTGAAAGAATCCCCGTGAGGTACTGGGACTGTACAGGCGGTGGTAGGTTGTCCAATACGCTGTAGTTGACCGGCGCACCGTATGGACTGGTGGGGCCACTGACGCTGACGACTCCATCGGAGCTCGAAATCGTCTTCGTTATCGCTCCTATCAGATTGAGCTGGGTTTGGTTGAGCTGGTCGTGCCCGTACACAATGTCGGAGGGAAGGCTTACCACGACCAAGACGGGGGACACGACCGATCCGCCCAGGCTGTTTGTAATCGCCGTCAGGCCTTGGTTGCTCTCGAAATTCGGAATGAGCTTCGTCAGGTCGAAACTGCTGGGCGTCTTGTAGACCAGATAGAAGGAACCGGCAGCGAGGAGGGTTATGACCGCGGCAATCGCCACCTTTCGTCGGACGGTCGTCTCGGTCACTCGTTGCAGCCGTCTACCCTTCGAAGGCTTCTCTCTCGGCTGAGAGGCGACTGAGCCCCTCGGCCAAAAGAGTCTGTCTCCTAACATCAGCTCTAGCGACGGGAGGAGGGTCAAAGAGGCGACCAGTAGGATGCCCACGCCAATCGCGATGGCCGCCCCCACCGCTCCGAAGAAAGGCACCTTGGTCACTGCCAGAACGACGTAGGCCACGACCACGGTCAGACCCGCCGTCAGGACCGCCTGACCCGCCCATCTCACGGAGGTCGACACGCTCTCTTCCACAGATTTTCCCTTTGACCTCTCCTCCTTCGTTCTCCTCAGCTGGAGCACGGAATAGTCTACCGAGAGTCCGAGCATCGTCAGAATCATGAGGAACGGCACCGCAAAGTTGATCTGTCCGTGCTGGAGTTTGACGATTATCCCGTAGACGGAGCCGAGAGATATCCCGATTGCGAAGCCGCCGATTAGCAGCGGGATGACAGCGGCTATCGGAGAGAGGAACAGGAGCCCCGCGACGAGCAGAGAGATTCCTAGGCCTGGGATTATGCTGTCGTCCAGGGCCGGCGAGGCCGCGTTCTCAAAGTCCACTGCGAAGACCGGAGAGCCTGTAACGTAGATCGTTCCAAGGCCGGCCAGGTCTGAGTCATGGACTGACGAACTGGTCTGCTCGATGACATCGTTCGCCGGCGATTCGGAGAAACCGAGTTCGAATATCATGGTACCACCATTGGCGCTGACGAAGTCCCTCGTTATCGAGGAAGAGAGGACATAGGGACAGTCAGCGAGACTCTCCTTCGCGACGAGGTTAGAGATCGAGGTCTGTATTTCACGCGGCGTACTGGTGGCGTTGAATTCAGTGAGCAAGTTGTAGAGCGACGAGGAATTGACAGTGAACAGAGGGGACGACGCGAACACGCTAGAGGTTTCTGAGGCCAGTTCCTTCGCGGATGCATTCCACGCGGCGGCTCGTTCGCTGGAGTTTCCCACCCCTTCAACCGCCAGTGCAATCTGGTCGACGTATCTTGGGATGGTCGAGTCAAGGAGCGTCTCCTCTTCAGTATAGACGCTCGCGATCCCGGTGAAACCCGTCACCGCTGGGTTCGCGCTGAGTGACCGGTTTAGTGAGAGCAGGTCAGACCTGACCTCGCTCGAATAGACATCCGCGCTCTGGAAGACGACGATTATTGGACCGCTGCTCGTGTTCATCGATGGGAACTCCGCGTCGAGTATCGCCTGAGCCCTCTGAGATTCGGAGTTCTGCACGCTGAAACTGCTTGAGTTCGTTATGTTGAACGAAACTGAAGAGAAGAAGCCTGCCACAAGGGGAGCCGAGAGCACGAGGGCGACGAACCAGAGGGCGACGATTGCCCTGTGCCTCTTCCTGACCAGTTTGTTGAGCGACTCGAAGAACGGACGTCCTGCCTTCACTTGTTGCTCACCGTAAGAAACCCCCCTGGGTCAACGAAGGGGGCCTCAGCGGCCTGTTTGTAATCTTCGCGGTCTGGCTACGCCGAAGACGCTCGGCGTCACTTCAGCGCCCTTCTGCTCAGGAAGGTTGGTCCGTACCTCTCCGCCAGAAGTGACAGGAGCTCTTCAGGGTGGTCTCGAACTACGTGTCCCAGAAACTCCCTTGCGAGGTCTTCGCTCTGGCCAAGGCCCGCCTCGAAAGCCCTGTCTGCCAAGTCCATGCACGTGAGGCACTCGGGAATCGTCTTCCTTGCGGCCAGCCTCTTGAGTTCGCTGAGCTGTTTGTCAAAGAGTTTGTTGACCTTAGCCAACCGCTCTTCAGGCTCTATGGTCTTGAGTAGGTCCAGTCTCTCGTCGTGCGTGAAGAGCGGAGACTGCGCGCACATGTCAGCCAGCCTCCCGGGCGTGCGGATGCCCTTCAGAAGGGCGATGATTTCGTTCGGGATTCCTGGCATCAGCCTCGTGAACTCGTCGATTTGGTCCTGGACGGCCGCCATCTTATTCGAGGCCTTGGGGGGACCGTCGTCGTCCGATCCTGCCTTCGTGAACCTCACCCTTACGTACGGTTGTTCCTCGACGACTTGCTCCACTCGCACTCTCCACAGTCCCTTGGACAGGGACTGCGAGCCTCCTCCGCCTGAGGGAAGGACCCTTCGCAGAAGAGCCAGCGTGCCAATCGACCCGACAGTCTCTTTCGGAGCCCGCACGGGGATCAGGACGGCGAGGCTGTTCTCTTTGAGCGCGTGCGCCACAGCGGCGACGTTCTTTGGGTCTTCCATTGTGATCACGACCTCGGCATCGGGGAACAGAATTGCGTCCTCCGCGAGGAGTGCCGGGGCTTCGTACGACTCCTCCGATGAGGAAGTGGGAGCCGTGGTCATGGAGAGGTCGCCCCACTCATGATTTGACCGATATCCTTTGTCCCCTCGCAGACTTCCCGCCTTCTGGAGTTGGCATTCTCGGATCAAGCATCTCGCCGAACGCGTTTCTGAAGTATGCCAGTGCCTTTAGCAAGCCTGTCCGTCCTTCTTCGGTAAGCTCATACACGTTGTTGCGACCTTCGGAGTGCGACTCTATCATGCCCCGATGTGCGAGGTCCTTGAGGGCAGGATAGATTGTGCCAGGATTCGGCTTGTCGCCACGCCGCTTCTCGATTTCTGCGGCAAGCTCCTGGCCGTACATCGGTCGTTTCGACAGGAGCCAGAGTATCATGAATGAGAGCATCCCCCTCATATCACAAGCGTCATCTTCGGGCATTGCCTTTCCGGCGCCATTTGACTGCTGGATATAAAATATATTGGACGCCCGATAGTCTTTTTATCCGACAGGTCATCGGCGGCTCCGCACCAGGTGGTTTGTCATGCAGAGACTCAAAGTCGGGGACGAAGCTCCAGACTTTTCGCTCGAATCGCAGACGGGTGAGACGGTGAAGCTAAGAGACATCCTGGCGAAGAAGGAGTTGGTGCTCTACTTCTACCCCAAGGACAACACGCCGGGGTGCACCACCGAGGCCCGCGCCTTCCGAGATGGATACGAGGCCTTCAGGGAGATGGGCGCCGAAGTCATCGGCGTGAGCTCTGACTCGGTGGACTCCCACCGTGACTTCGCCACGAAGTGCGGCCTACCATTCAGCATTCTGAGCGACGGGGGAGGAAAGCTTCGCAAGCTGTACGGCGTGCCTTCGAGCCTTGGTCTGCTTCCTGGCAGAGTCACCTACATAATAGACAGGAACGGAAGGGTAAGACACATCTTCTCGTCGCAGATGAATCCGTCAAAGCATGTCGATGAAGCAATGAAGGTCCTGAAGTCGATCAAGGATGAGCAACAAACAGGCGCCAGCAGTCCGACGCTTGACGGACGGACCTGAAGAATGGCCATCCAGCTCTTTCTTGTTTGGTACTTTGTAATGGGTTTCCTGCTTGGAAACGGCGTGCCTCACTTCGCTTTCGGCTCTGCAGGGAAGGTGTTCAGGAGCCCGTTCGGTCAGAGGTCGTCACCCCGGAAGAACGTCCTCTGGGGACTGTCGAACTTCCTAGTGGCAACGGCCATAGCCGCAGCACTCATCTCTCTGAACCTGTACAGCGAATATGCTTTGATTGCGTTGCTTGCCGGGTTCTGGCTGATGATGCTCATGTTCGGAACCGGAATCAAGAGATTCTTGAACGAGTAGTCAGAGAGTCCCCAGCCGAGGCGCTGAATCTCGGCGGGTGTCCAGGTCAGGGGTCGCGCCAGTGGCTCTTCTTCACCACGATGACGAACAGTACTATGGAGACAGCCATCAGCACGATCCAGTCGACCGCCAGGTTGAAGGTCGATAGAGGCAGAGCGCCTATGGCATTTTGAGCGATCTCAGCCGCGTAGGTGGCAGGAGAAAGATATGCGAGATACCTGATTTGAACAGGTATGTAGGTGATAGGGTAGTAGATCGGAGCTATCGTGGCCAGTATAATCGTAAGGATGCTCACGAAGGCCCGGTTCTGCTGGATGTCGGTGCTAAAAGTGGACAACATGAAACCGAGTGCGACGGAGAATGCGAACATCAGAACGAACACCGCGAAGACCGTCATCACGCCGACTAAGCTCGCACGAATGAATACAGCTGCGAGCACTGTCAGGACCGCGAGCGCAGGGAGGGCGTTCGTCAGCGCCGACATTCCCATCCCCAATGCATAGGCGAACGCGCTGGTGGGCGAGCTGACCAGCATGTCCTGCAGTTTGAAGTCGTTCTTCATGTGAGAGAGGTCAATCTGCAGGTTCACGCCGCCTGAGATCATGCTGGTTATCAGAGCGCCTTCAATCGAGATGCTCAGAAGGTCTCCACGGCTCACGAGAATTATGAGAACCAGGACAGAAAACGGGGCTAGCATGTTGCTCACCAGGGTTATCGGATAGTTCTTCATCTGGTAGACTGCGTCTATCAGTATCGACGCGTAGACTTGGCTCAGCCTGTCACTCTTCATGGTGACTCCTCTGCCCGATTGAGTCGCGCTTCGTATCCTCTTCGATGGGCTTCCTGACGAGATAGTAGAATATGTCCTCCAGCGAGACGGGGTATATCGAGAATCTCTTCTTCTCTCTTACAAGCTGCTCGGTGAGCCTGTCGCCGTCTTCTTCTGTCGTGAAGATCTGCGACGATCCGTCTGCCATCTTGACGATCTCTCCGACGCTGGTCTCAAAGGGAGCGCCCCCGTGGAGGATGCGTATGCTCACCGGATATTTGACGACGGACCTCAACTGCTCCAGCGTGCCCAAGGCCAGGAGCCTGCCGTTCTCGAGTATTCCTATCATGTCCGCCAGCCTCTCGGCCTCCTCGAGATAGTGCGTCGTCAGGAAAATGAAGTGGGTCTTCTTTAACTCGTTTAGTGCGGCCCACAGGTCGGCTCTGATCAGGGGGTCTAGGCCGGTCGTAGGTTCATCCACAAACAGTATCTTTGCGTCCGTCGCGAGAATAGTTGACATCAGGACCCTTCTCTTCACCCCGCCCGAAAGACGCCTGTTGGGAATGTTCTCGTACTGCCCCAGACCGAGTTTGGCCAGCGCTCCTTCGACCTTTGAAGCGGCCGCCTTCCTGCTGAATCCCCTGTAAAGGAGATAGGAGTACACGGACTGCCTAGGCGTGAGCCAGGGGACGAGCCTAGCTTCCTGGGGCATCACCGCTATCTGTTCCCTAATCCTACTCGTGTCCTTCATAACGTCCATCCCATTGATGCTGGCGTGCCCAGACGTCGGTTCGAGCTCAGTCGCGAGAATTCTGATCAGCGTGGTCTTCCCTGCGCCGTTCCTTCCCAACAGCGCGAAGATCCCGCTAGTCTTTATGGAGAGGTCGACACTCTCTAGTGCCGGCGCATCCCTTCCATACCGTTTCGTCAGGTTCCTGCATTCTAGGAGGTTTTCTGCTTGCGTCATGGCGACCAGCTACATGCTCCTATAGGGAATCGTGGAGATTTGGCATCCTTAACGCTCAAGCAAAAAATGTTTCCGTCCGCTTGGCACGTTTGAGTTGCAAAAAGAATCTTCAGGAGAGATTCAAACACGTCGGCATGCCTTGGCTGCGTCCCAGTTCGAAGGGCCGGTGATGCTTATGGGAATCCCTGTGGCACAGACCGACCTGTGATACTGCGGCTGATCTCAGGCGGGTGGGAGGCATCCCTAGCGCATGGATACTCTTCCCAAGTACACCGACGTGTCGTAGTGAATCACGACCGAGTCGTTGCGGCCGTGCTCGCGCAACATTTGCCTGGCCCCGCCTTCTATCGCCTTCCATTCTCGGCTTCCCTTCTGAGGCATGTACGAGGCAGACGCGAGCCTGCCGAGGAGGCCTTCGAGGCCCAAGGTCTGTGAATTCGGAACGACGAACTTGTCTCGCAGCCCTCTCCTGAAAAACTTCTCGACGAGCTCGTCTCCAGCTTCTGGGACGGTCGCTCCTTTCCTCGCGTATCTGTGTATCAGATCTGAGTAAGCCGCTTCCGCTTTGCCTTCCTTCCTCCTGTGGTTGTAGATGACGGCGACATAGCCGTTCCTCTTTACGATTCTTGCGAGTTCTCGCCTCGCTCTGTCCACGTCGAACCAGTGCAGCGCTTGCGCGACTACGACGAGGTCGACGCTGTGGGATGCTAGACCGGTCGCTTCGGCCTTCCCTGACACGCTGACGAAGTTTGGGAAGAGCTTTCCAAGGCTTCGCTCGGCGGACTGCCTCATCTCATCGTTTGGCTCTACGCCGAACACCCTGTTCCCGTGACGAAGGAAAATCTTTGAGAGAATGCCGGTCCCCGAACCGACGTCCGCTATCTCCCAGCGCTTGTTCAGCCCAATCTCTGTTTCCAATATTGTGATGATCCTGCGTGGATAACCCGGCCTGTACTTCGAGTAGTCCTCCGCTCGACCCGTGAACCTGTCGGTGAAGTCGCTATTGCGCGTGCCTGGACTCGGATGCAACTCAGATTTGCGCCTGCTTCCGTGGGTTGGGGGTGGCGTATTTGTTTTGACCATATGTCGCTATAGCTTGATATATAATCGGCGATGACGTCGGGGCCGCGTTGCAGGCAGCTCCTCGCAGGGTCAAGACAATCTACAGCGTCATTGCTTCTCCGCAGAGGCTCGAGATCCTTAGGATCCTGAACATCAAGGGCCCGCTGACCTACAGTGCTCTGAAGACGCTGGCCGGTTTCAAGTCGAAGAAAGAGTCGGGGAAGTTCGCTTATCACCTGCGGAAGCTGGTCAAGCAGCTCCTCATCCAGCTGAACAGGCAGGAGCGGAAGTACACAGTGACCAACCTGGGCAGGCTCGTGCTGAACCTCACTCGGCAGATAGAGGAGCAGTCGTTGGTGGAGAGCGGGAAGCTGTACGTCAGGACATCCCATCAGACGCTTGAAGAGTTCAATGCCAACAAGATCCTTCAGTCGCTCGTGAAAGAAGCTGGAATGCCCGTCGAGCTGGCACAGAAGATCACGAGCGAGACAGAGTCGAGGCTCTACAAATTCCAGACCCAATATCTTACCGCTCCGTTGATCAGAGAAATCGTCAACGCACTCCTGGTAGAGCACAGTATGGAAGAGTACAGGCACAAGCTCACCAGGCTTGGAATGCCAATCTACGATGTGACCCAGCTCTTGGGCAAGGCTGGCGACGATGGAGGCAACGTGGAGTCGTTGATTCATCAGACGGGCAAGCAGGTCTTCTCCGAGTATCTCCTTCTTGAGCAGCTTCCAAGGGACGTGGCCGATGCCCATCTTTCCGGCGACATTCATATCACCAACGCAGGCTCTTGGGGCCTGACGCCTGACACAGTCTTTGTTGACCTGATCTCCGTCAGGAACGCCGGGCTCAATCCCAAGGGGAAGATTGCCAATTGTCCCATGATACCGAGCCCCGAGAACGCCGAGCGCGCGCTCAACATAGTGCTGAACATGTCCGCGATGCTGACGAAGGAAGCGTCCGACGAAGTGACCTTCAGCAATTTCCTGCAGTACATAGCCCCGTTCTGCAAGTCGAAGGGGAAGAGGGAGCTGGAGGCGCTTCTTCTGCGATTCATGGAGGGCCTGAGCTCTTCCATCTCGGGCGCGCAGGCGCCGGCGATCAGTTTGGAGCTCAATCCCTTCAAGCACGACGAAGCGACTCGCGACGTCATGGACAAGACGCTCGATGCGACGCTAGGGGCATACAGGGACCTGGTGGCCGAGACGCCCAGGCCCGACATCAGGCTCTTGCTGGCAAAGCCGAACAGGGTCGACGATACAAGAATCCTCAAGGACGCGGCTTCGATAATCTACAACGGCGGAAGGATCGCGTTCTTCTCGACCGACCAGCGGAGGAGCTTCCTGGGACTAAACGCGAACGTGCTGTCCGAGGAGTCTCAGGCTGACAACGTCAGCGTCCTGCACGGCCTGAGCCTCGACATGCCGAGGCTCGCGTACGACTCCAACCAAGACGAGACATATTTCAGGGCCAAGCTGGCCCTGCTCATCGCAGTCGCGGCGGACGCGCTCTCCACGAGGAGACGTCTCATCGAGAGGACCCTGAAGAGAGGGCTTCTCCCCTCACTCGCTGAGGGCTCTGACTCTGTCACCTCCGATACGATGCCCCTGATAATGAACATGGTGGGGATCGAAGAGACCCTCGCCAGTCTCATCCGAGACCCGACGACCAGCTCCCGCTATGAGCTCGCCGACAAGATAGTCGAGACTGCCACTCAGAAGGCAGAGGAAAAGTCCACCAAGATAGACAGGCTGGGCATGGCGATGCTGGACTTAGATGGCGCGGGCAGGCTCGCGGCGCTAGACGCGGAAAAATATGGGAAGGCGAATCTGCAATTCCTAGGCAAGGGTGCCTACACGCAGGCCCCGCGGCTCGTCCTCGCGGACCTCGAGAACAAGGAAAAGATGGATTATCTGACGAAACTCTCAAGCGGACTCCGCGGTGGACTCTCGGTCACCCTGGACGGATCTTCGGAAGAGGTGCGCGGAGTGTATAACGTAATCCTGAACGCCACCCCGAAGCTGCCATACTTCAAAGTAGACCGCACGATTTCGTTCTGCAGGAACTGCGGCGCAAAGTTGGGCCGCAGCGCCGCAAGATGCGGCAAGTGCAAGTCCGTCGCCATGTCGCAATATTCGACGGCGTCGTAACCCCAACTAAACGCGTTGACTTCGTGTCAAAAGGAATAAACTGCGTCGTGCTTCATGTCGTCGGCGCTCCCTCTGACGGCCGTGCGTGATTGTCAATCTCGATTATCCCGACGGTAACATATATGTTGAGGGAAATGGGGTCAAGGCTAAGGTTATGACGTCAATAGTTGAGCAACCACGTGACTCTCCGGACGGTGGAGAGAAGTCAAGGGCTGAGGTAAGGCTGCCCGCGGAGACTCTTGCGGCGTTCGGAGGAGACGAACTGCGCGCCAGAGTCTTCTATGAAAAGTACGCCTTGAGGGACGCGCAGGGCAAGCAGGTCGAGCGAGTCCCGGACGACATGTGGCGCAGAGTCGCGAAGGAACTCGCATCGGTGGAGAAGGAAGGCGAAAAGCAAGAATGGACCTCCAAGTTCCACTGGCTGTTACAGGACTATCGGTTCGTACCGGGAGGCAGAATCCTGTTCGGCGCCGGGCAAATGAGGAAGTCGACGCTCCTGAACTGTTACTTCTTCAGGATAAGAGAAGACTCGATTGAGGCGATATTCGAGTGGTGCAAGGAGGCTGCGAGGACGTACAGCTTTGGAGGAGGCGTGGGGACAGACATCTCCGTCCTGAGGCCGAGAGGGGCACCGGTCAACAACGCGGCCATCTACAGCTCAGGGTCCGTCTCTTTCATGGAACTCCTCTCGACCACCACGGGGACCATAGGCCAGGCGGGAAGGAGAGGCGCGCTGATGATCACCATAAGCGTCGACCACCCCGACGTCATGGACTTCATCGGCGTCAAGAAGGACCTGAAGAGGGTCAACTATGCCAACATCTCGGTGAAGATCACCGACGACTTCATGAAGGCCGTCGAGAGAGACGGCGAGTTCCTGCTCCACTTCAGGAACGAGAAGGTGGAAACGGAAAGGACCGTTCGCGCGAGGGATGTGTGGAAGTCGCTCGTGAAGGGCGCGTGGCAGTCGGCCGAGCCTGGAGTGCTGTTCTGGGACACAATCAAGCGAGAGTCGACCACCGAGTACAACGGCATGGAAGTACAGGGAGTGAACCCTTGCAGCGAACAGACCCTCGAGTCGTACGGCTGCTGTTGTCTCGGCTCGGTCAATCTCAGCGCCTTCGTGCGGGAGCCGTTCACGGAACGGGCGAGCATAGACTGGGACGCTCTGACGCGCGCCACCCAGTACGGCGTCAGATTCCTAGACAACGTGCTCGACTACAACGCTGACAGGCACCCGCTCCCCCAGCAGAAGCAGGCGTCACTTCACAGCAGGAGGATAGGCGTGGGGATCACGGGCCTCGGAGACATGCTCATCAAGCTGGGCCTCAAGTACGACGACGACTCTACAATCGAGTTCGTAGACCATCTCTTCGAGAAGATCAAGAACGTCATCTACGACTACTCTTCGGACCTAGGCAAGGAGAAGGGGAGCTTCCCGGCCTTCGACGCGGAGAAGCACATCGCGCAGCCTTTCGTCTCGAGGTTGGACGAGAAGGTCAAGGAGAAGATAAGGTCCCAGGGGATAAGGAACGCCGCCGTCACGACCATCCCGCCGGTGGGTTCCGGTTCGATTCTGGCCGGGACGAGCAGTGGTATCGAGCCCGTCTTCGCCCTCTTCTACACGAGGAGGAGCAAGTCGCTCAGCGAAGGCGAGTTCAAGGTCTTCCACCCGCTTGTGAAGGAATTCATGGGCGCGACTGGGGCGAAGAGCGAGGGGCAGCTTCCCAACTACTTCGTGACCTCGCACCAGATCAAGCCAGAGATGAGGGTGAGAATGCAGGCGACGATCCAGAAACACATAGACACGGCCATCTCAAGCACCGTGAACCTCCCCCAGGAAATCACCACCGAGGACGTCGAGAAGATCTACATGCTCGCGTGGAAGATGGGGTGCAAGGGGATCACAGTCTATCGGGAAGGAAGCCGCGAAGGCATCCTCGAGACTGCGAAGGTGGCGAAGAAGACAGAGGTCCCGGAGGTCCAGTTCGAGAGGCCCAAGCTCATGGAAGGAAAGACCCTGAAGCTGAAGCTGCCTCAGGGAGGCATCTATCTGACCGCGAACCTGATCAACGGGGAGGTCAAGGAGGTCTTCGTCACGCTAGGCAAGTCCGGCGGAGACGAGAAGGCAGACGCCGAGGCGCTGGGGAGGCTGGTAAGCCTCTATCTCCAGCACGGCGGGGACGTCAAGAGCGTCATCTCCACACTGAAGGGAATCAAGGGCAAGTACGTGTCATGGGACGAGGGCGTACAGCTGCTTTCCATCCCGGACGCGATAGCGAAGGCCCTCGAGCTCCTGACGCAGAATCATGTGGTCAAGGAGGCGGGACTTCCTGCCGAGTCTTCGCGGCTGGGGAGAGAAGTCAGGGGCGGGACGTGCCCTGACTGTCATGAGAGCAGCCTCATCTTCGAGAACGGCTGCTACCGCTGCAGCAACTGCGGCTACTCCAAGTGTGAGTGACTTCGGAAGAGCCTGGGCTCCTCGCCCTCGGAAAAACGGCCTTTGCAGAAGCGGCTGGAGTAGACTGTCGTGAACAGTGGAACTAGGGCCCTGCTCGTGGTCGTCGTGGTTACGGCCCTGGTGATTACCCCTCTCGTCCTCGGAGGCGTCTACGTGGGAGAGTACGTTGCTGGCCAGACAGGGGCGCCCTCTGGCGTGCTCCCGATAGCGTTCTCGACGGTCGGATTCGTGGCCGGGATGGCGATAGTGTTTCGCGTCATCAAAGTGGTGGTCGCAAGAACGACGAAGACTAGCTGATCTTCTTCAAGGCGGCAGACTTCGCCTTCTCCACTTTCGACTTCAGGTCTGCCACCGCCTGTTCGTAAGCGGCCTCGACACGGTCCTTCGCCTCCTTGAAGGGCTCCTCTTCGAGATTTTCGCTCATTGTGCCGCTTTCCTCTCCAGGACCCTCTTTACATGCTTTAGCCGGGTGAATTCCTCCCTTTCACGCTCCTCGAGAGTGGCCTGTATGTACCTGATGGAGGCCTCGTACCTCGGTATGATCATGTATTCCAGGGCGTTGAGAAGGTGCTGTGTCCGCTCTAGCTCCTTTGCAAGCCTGAATATTGCGTTCTCGAACTCGGCGGCCCTGAAAATCGACGGCAACACCTTCCTCATCTGCCTAGAGGCTCTGTCGACCGCGATGCTGGTGTCGGCGAAGCCGTAGGTCATTCCCACCCGTTTCTCTGAGAGCTTGATCGTAGGTATGTCCACGTCCACGATTCGCCTGACGGTCACGTCGGCCTCTACCATGGACGGAGTGTTCGCTGCGATGCCTTCGAGCCTGAGCGGGCCTAGCTTGAGATACGCATCGTAGAGGGCCAGGTACGCATCCGAGAGGGGTTGCGAGATTTCATCTCTCGCCACGGTCGCCTGCGTTATCATCTCGTCGAGCCTTTTCAGAAGGACGTCCCGCTTGTCGTCAAGGACCTTCTTCACTCTTGTCGCGGTCTGCAACCTCCTCCTCGTGCCGATGAGCTCTATCTTCGTAGGGAGTACGTTGCCGCCTGACGCTACCGACATGGACTATCCCGCAGGCTTCGCGACGTAGTTCTGCTTGATGAACTCCTCTTTGATGTTGGTCAGTTCGCTCTCAGGGAGCGTCGACAGGACGTCCCATGCGATGCGGTGAGTGTCTTCGAAGGTGCGGTTCTCGTCGTACCCCTGATTGAGGAACTTCTGTTCGAACTCGTCTCCGAACTGGAGGTACTTGAGGTCGGACCCCGTCAGCCCGGACTTGCCGACTATCTCCGCGAGCGCCCTGAGCTCGACTGCCCTTGCGTACGCGTTGTAGAGCTGGTTGCCCACCTGATGATGGTCGGGGCGAGCCTTGCCCTGCTTGATGACGTAGCCGAGCGCGGGCCCCATGAGCCTGCTGAGGCTCGAAAGCACGTAGACAGGAGGATAGATTCCCTTCCTGAACAGGTCTCTGCCCAGGAATATCTGCCCCTCCGTGATGTACCCTGTTAGGTCTGGTATCGGGTGAGTCACGTCGTCGCTGGGCATGGAGAGGATTGGCATCTGCGTGATGCTCCCGCTCTTCCCCTTTATCCTGCCCGCCCTCTCGTAGTTCGTAGCGAGGTCTGTGTAGAGATAGCCCGGGAAGCCCTTTCTGCCTGGGACCTCCTCTCTCGCGGCCGAGATTTCTCTGAGCGCTTCAGCATAGTTCGTTATGTCAGTGATTATCACAAGGACGTGCATCCCCAACTCGAACGCCAGGTATTCTGCGGCGGTGAGCGCGACGCGGGGCGTGATGATCCTCTCGATCGCGGGGTCGTCAGCGAGATTGAGGTAGAGGATGCTCCTTCGGATTGCGCCGGACTCGGCAAGGGTCCTCTGGAAGAAGGTGGCCTCTCCGTGGGAGACCCCGACCGCCGCGAAGACCACCGCGAACTCTTCGCCCTCGCCGACGACCGTGGCCTGTCTGGCTATCTGTGCCGCCAGCATGTTGTGAGGCATGCCTGCACCGGAGAAGATCGGAAGCTTCTGCCCTCTGACGAGAGTGAGCATACCGTCGATTACCGATACCCCGGTCTGAATCAGGTCTGTGGGATATTCCCTGCGTTCTGGGTTGATGGGCGAGCCGTTGACGTCTAGGAACGCCTTGGCGACAGGTTCAGGCAGGCCATCCAGTGGCCTCCCCAAGCCGTCGAACACCCTGCCAAGGAGCTGGTCCGACACAGGCAGTTCCATGGTCTTGCCGAGGAACTTCGCCCTCGTCCCGCTAACCGAGAGGCCCGAGGTGCCTTCGAACACCTGGACCACGGCCTTGCCGAAGCCGGTTTCGAGGACGCGCGCCAGCCTCCGGCTCCCCGTGTTGTCTTCTATCTCGACCAGCTCGTCGAACGCGGCCTTGTCTACCCCGTCGACCACGAGAAGCGGGCCCCTGATCTCCGCGACCTTGCTGTATTCCACTCCGGGCGACGACTTGCTCATGCCGCCTTCGCCTCCGGGACGGCAGAAAGCGATGCGAATTCGTTGTACATCTGACGGACGAGGTCGTCGACCTTAGGGAGCTCGTCGTTCTTGATTGCGAATTTTGACCTGAGCATGGGCGCAATCACCTGCATCGCCCTGATCTTGGCGAGAGGGACCCCGTTCTTGATCGACTTCAGCGCTTCTTGGTGGAACTGGACGAACATCTTCATTGTCTTGAACTGCTTCTGCGGGCTGCAGTACGCGTCGATGTCGTCGTAGGCGTTCTGCTGAAGGAACCCTATCTGAATCATCCTGGCGACGTCCAGGATCAGCTTCTCCTCGTCTGGCAGAGCCTCCGGCCCGAGCAGTCTGACGATTTCCTTCAGTGCATCCTCCCTCTGCAGGATCCCGTACGCTTCTGCCCTGATGGAAGCCCATTCGCCGTCGATCCTCTCCTTCCACCACTTCCCGACCGATTCGACGTATCCGGAGTACGAGCTCATCCAGTTGATCGACGGGTAGTGCCTGGAGTATGCGAGCCTTGCGTCGAGGGACCAGAAGGTCCTGACGAACCTGATGGTCTGGGACGTTACCGGCTCGGTGAAGTCTCCTCCCGCCGGCGAAACCGCGCCGATTAGTGTGATGGACCCCGTTCTCTCTGGCGTACCTAGTATGTCGGCCCTTCCCGCCCGTTCGTAGAACTCTGCCAGCCTCGAAGCCAGATATGAAGGGTAACCCTCCTCTGCGGGCATCTCCTCGAGTCTGCCGCTGATCTCTCTGAGAGCCTCCGCCCATCTGCTTGTCGAGTCGGCGACCAGAACGGTGTCATAGCCCATGTCCCTGTAGTATTCGGCCATCGTCACGCCGGTGTAGATGCTCGCCTCCCTCGCAGCCACAGGCATGTTGCTCACGTTCGCGATGAGGATGGTCCTCTCCATCAGCGGCCTTCCGCTTTGAGGGTCGATCAGCTCCGGGAACTCGACGAGGACTTCAGTCATCTCGTTCCCCCGTTCTCCGCACCCGATGTGGAAGACGACCTTGGCGTCCGCCCACTTGGCGACCGAGTGGAGTGTCACGGTCTTTCCTGTCCCGAACGCCCCGGGTATCGCGCCTGTTCCTCCTTTCGCCATCGGGAAGAACGAGTCGAGCACCCGCTGGCCGGTCATGAGCGGGATCTCGGGGTCGAGTCTCTCGCGTATGGGCCTCGGAGTGCGGACGGGCCACCTGTGGTGAAGCATAAGCTCGTGTCTCTTGCCCGACTTGTCCTCTGCGACTACCACCTTCTCGTCGATCTTGTACTTCCCTTGTTTGGACACGTCAGTGACCTTGGCCTTTGGAGTGGTCGGCGGGACCAGGATCCTGTGCTCGATCAGGGGAGTCTCCTGGACTGTGCCGAGGATGCTTCCTCCTTCGACTTCGTCGCCCTTCTTCACCGTTGGGACGAACTCCCACTCTCTCTCGAAGGAGATGGAGTCAGCCGTCGCCCCCCTGGTGATGAACGCCCCAGCCTTCTTGGCGATTATGTCGAGTGGTCGCTGGAGCCCGTCATATATCGTTCCGATCATTCCGGGGCCCAAGGTGGTCGAAAGGGGCTGGCCTGTGCCCGTGACAGGTTCTCCAGGGCGCAGCCCGCTGGTCGACTCGTAGACCTGGACGAATGCTATGTCCCCCGTGAGCTTGATGACTTCCCCGACCAGCTTCTCCTCGCCGACCTGTGTGACTTCGTACATCTTGGCGGAAGCCATGCCAGAGGCCTTGACTGCCGGACCTGAAATCCATTCGATCTTGCCCTTGGCTGGCAAAGACAGAAAACCTGTTGGACCGGAAATTGTCGGGCTTATAATGTTTAGAACGAGTCGACGGCCCTGGCCGTCTCACGGGTCGACTTTAGGGTCGCGTCAGAAGTGCGGCGACTTCCTTGCGGAGTGAGGGCCTCATCCTTTCCAGCCTGGCCTCGAACGTGTTGTCAAACCTCACAGAGCCGTCGTCGCTCGTCAGTACCACCCCACCCAGCGTCTCGATGCTCAGACTCTCGACGCTTAGGCCCTCCTTCTTGCCGCCGAGCTTCTCGAGCGCCGCCGAGACCGACCTCTTGTCCTTGGCCGCGCACAGGACCTTCGCTCTAGGGCCCAAGATGTCGACTCCTTCTTTGATCAGGCGCGCGAGTGCTTCTTCGTAGGAAGTGCCTGACGATTGGGAGACCTTCTTCGTAGCCGCGTCGAATACATCTGTCATCGCTACCTCGAGCGACCTGAGCTGGACGTTCCTGACTTCCAGTTCGGCCGTCCCGATGACCTGCCTTCGAATCGACTCCGCTTGTTTTGCGCCAATCTCCAATGTCTTCGAGACTGCCTCCGCGGTCTCCCCCTTGGCGGTGTCGAGTTTGGAGTTCGCCTCCTCTCTCCCTTCCTCCAGTGCCGCGAGGACCTCGGCCTCGAACTCTGACGAAACCTTCTCCAGCGTGTCTGTGGCAGCTTTGCTCATCTTCTAGACTCCCAGTATAGCCCTCAACATCGCCCTGTACTCCACCTTCTCCTTCTTGCTTCCGGGGCCGGGAACTTCGTAGATCAGCGGGATTGGCTTCTTCGATTTCAGAACGGTCAGGCTGTCCCTGATTGGACTGGCGACCTCGTCGCTTACCATGATTAGTCCGACGGCAGAGTCTTTGGACAGCGTTTCAATCGCCGCCAAGGCCTCCGACGGCGAGGCGACATATTCCCCGCTGACGCCTGCCAGCACGAACCCGGTGACGAACGCCTTGCCGCCCACCGCTACGACCTTCATTTGCGCTCACCGAGCAGCGCGGCGACGACAAGGTTGACCGCGTCGCCCTTGTGTTTGGAAATGGACGCCTCGAAGGTGTGCAGGGACGCATCCCCCTTCATTCTTATCGCGATGGCCTCGACCTCGACATCGGCCTTGGCTCTAGCAATCCTGTCAGAGGAGATTTGCTGGGCCTTCGAGATGGCAGCAGCCTTGGCGCTCTCAGCCCACTCGTCCGCGCTCTTCAGGATTCTCTTCTTTGCGTCGGAAGCTTCAGACTTCGCGACGTCGAGCGCCGACTCAAATTCGACGAGTGACTTCACTGCATCTTCAATGACAGAACTCATCCGAGACGCTTTTTTGTCCGCGGCTCGTTTGTATAATTAAACGTTCGTGAGTTCGAAGGTCGAAATGTGTGACCGAGCCCGTCATGACGAAAGCTTCAGTATCGCCCGGGCGACTTCTCCGTCCGACTGTTCGAGCGCGGCCACGGCCTTGTCCTTCGAGACGCCCGTCTGTTGCTGCACCAGAAGCACGTCTTCGTCACTGAACGTCTTTCTTTCGATTTCGACCTCCTCTACCTCGCCGGCGACCTGGAAGATCCTGTTGCCTTGAGCGTTGACTTCCGACACAGATGCGTTCGTTATGTGCATCTCTTTGTCCGCGGTCCTGATGACAACCTCTTGGACGTTGGGGATCTCCTTCATGTCGATGCCCATTCGCTCCATCATCCGCCTCGTGTTCCTGTTGTCCATCTTCAATTCTTCAGACCCGCTCTGACCTTGACTGCCACCCCGGACTTAAACTGTGACATGTGCTTTCCGTTCAGGACGGCGATTCCGACTCCGATGACCTCTCCTGATCCGTTCACGACGGCCACTTCTCCTCTCGGGCTCACGTTCTTTCCGGCCGACTTCACGAATTTGCAAAAGACCGACTTCCCCCCCATGACGAACTCAGTTGCCTCGTCTGACACTTTGACGCAGTTGTCCTTGAACCTGGGCCCTTTCGCCAGGATGGCGGCTCCATACAAAGTGAGAGCCATCGACCCGTTGGGTTTGACTGTGGCGAAAAGGCGTCCCAGATGGAATACGAGCTTTAGGCGTCCTGACTTCCGCGAGTAGGAGAAGCGATAGCCTTCCTTGGGGAGGACTTTGCTTACTCCCTTCCCGAACAGATAGTCGACCACTATGGAAAGGCGTCGAGTCTCATCGGTTTGCAACGAAGCTCGTGGTGAGAGAGCAGGGAATAAATGCGACGGACTGGGTGTCTCTGCTTAAATAGAAACCCATCGACATACGGCGCGGGTTGTCGCTGCTAATCGACGCGCTGGCATTCGGCCACATCCTCTCCGCAATAGCTTGGCTGGGCGGGGGGATTCTTACGGGGTTTGTGCTGGGGCCCAGCATGAGCAGGCTCTCGCCACCGGCCGCATTGGAATTCAACGCTAGGGTGCTTCCCCGGATGCTGCGATTTGTCGGAGCGTCGATCGGTTCGACCTTCCTCTTCGGCCTCCTGTTGTTGTACGAACTCTACGGCAGTAACTTCTCGTCCTTCATGACTACTTCAACCGGGCACGAGATTGCCGCAGGCGTCGTCTTCGGGGTTCTTGCGGCTGTCGTCGCAATGGCCGTGACTTTCCCGTCGTTCCGCAGGGTCGCCAGACTTTCGGAAGAGGCGCTGAAGAGCAGCCCGCCCACGCCGTCCCCGGAGATGGCAAAGTATGGAAGCAGAGCCAGGCTGGGTGCGATGATAGCGACCGTCCTTCTGCTTCTTGCCCTTGCCATGATGGTCGCAGCCGGCTTCTGAGCTCTAGGCAATCATTCATCTAGGCCGACGACTTCGAATGTCGGGATTGTCGGCGAAGAGTATCCGCGTGCTGAGAATCGGCCAGAGATACGTGAGGGACGAAAGGACCTTGACCCACTTGTGCCTAGTGTCAAGAGCTCTCGGGGCGGAGTCGATCTTCCTTGAAGACGCAGAGAACGACGTGATACGGACGCTGGAGGAGGTCAAGAAGAATTGGGGGGGCGAATTCCAAGCGATTCTCGGCGCATCCTGGAGGAGGGTGGTCGGAGACGCGAAGAAGGAAGGGAGGGCGGTCGTGCACCTCACCATGTACGGGATGCCCCTTCAGGAGAAGGCCGTCGAGCTTAGGAAACTGGACAAAATCCTCCTCGTAGTGGGGGGGCCGAAGGTGCCAGGCAAGGTCTACCACGAGTCGGACTTCAACGTCGCAGTGACGAACCAGCCCCACTCAGAGGTGGCCGCGTTGGCGTTGGCGCTTCATGAGATTCAAGGCGGAGAAGAGCTTAAGAGGACGTTTGGGCAAAGTAAACTACGGATTTTGCCGTCTGCTGGAGGCAAGAGGGTTGTACAAAATGAAAATTGAGTACGAAGACACGTTTGTGAAGGTGGCCGGTCTGATAGGCGGCCCCGACTACGTCAGGGTGGCGAGGGCCCTCCTCAACAACGAGAACGCGACGGACGAGGAGATAGCTTCAGCCACTGGACTAAAGATCAAGACGGTGCGCAAGGCTCTGTACGATCTGTTCGGTCGGAGCCTGATTACGGGCGTGCGGGTCAGGGACCCCAAGAGGGGCTGGTTCGTCTACAGGTGGAAGGCTCAGAGAGACCAGACAGACGGCTTCATCCAAACGCAGCGCAGGAAGATCCTGAACAGGCTCAAGCAGAGGCTCGACTATGAAGAGCAGCACGAATTCTACTTCTGCGGGACTCCCACGTGCGTCACGAGGACGTTCGAGGATGCCATGGAGAACTTCTTCAAGTGCCCGACGTGCGGGAACCCCCTGAACCGGCAGGACAACACGGAGCTGAAAGCCGCGCTGCAGTGGAAGATCAAACAGCTGGAAGAGGAAATCGCCAAGTGATCCCCTCCGAAGAGGAGGCGATCGCGCTGCACCAGAAACACGGGTCCAGTCAAGTCGTAATCCAGCATTGCAGGACCGTCGCGAAAGTCTCCATGATCCTAGCCGGCGAGTTCCAGTCCCGAGGAGTCAGAGTGGACTCGGATGCGGTAGAGGCGGGGGCACTGCTCCATGACATCGGGAGGTCCAGGGTACAGACGGTCTGGCACGGTTTTGAAGGAGCTGATCTGGTCGAGAAAGATGGAGTAGACGAAAAGGTCGTCAGGATAGTCCGCCGGCACGTCGGAGCGGGGATATCGCCTGATGAGGCCAAACGCCTCGGCCTGCCGCCCTTCGACTACATCCCCAGCACGCTCGAAGAGAGGATAGTGTGCTTTGCGGACAAGATGGTCGACTCGAACAAGGTCAGGCCGCTCGAGAAGGAAGTCCAAAGGTTCGCTTCCAAAGGGCACGACGTCGATAGACTTCTCGGTCTGAAGAGCCGGCTGTATGAGGAGCTAGGTGAAGACCCCGAAGCTTTGGTCCTAGAGAAGTTTAAAGAAACTGGTTAGAGGCGCCACGGTCATGGCCGTGTGCATCTGCAAGACCTGTAAGCACAAGGACTACGAAAGTTGCGGCCGGTGCACGTGCTGCGCGTACAACCGGTGTGCGTGTATGCAGATAGTCGTCCCCGTGGGCGGATAGAAGGAGTCCCGCCGTTTGCCTGAGAGAAGCGGATATAAGGCCAGATTTTGGAGTTCTCTTCAGCGAGGTGGGGAAGCCAGACCCCAGCGGGGCAAGGATCATCCCGGCGGGCTCATAAGCGAAAGCAGAGAGACCCGCAGAGCGGAGTTCGGGCTGCGGCCCGACCGTGCGTTCAAATGGGGAGAGATCCCCTGAAAGTCCTCCCCTCGCTACTATCAGCTAGAAGGAGACACCGCGGGCACTCTCCGTGGTCTAGCCGGTACACTCAGCCACCCTTCCGCCTCGGGCTGAACTCCGTAGACCTCCCGTCCGTACCTGCAGAGTGGCTTGGTCAGGTGTCTGTTGGCTCGAGGAGATGCGATGTAGGTCCCCAGGACGAGGCCGCCCCGTCTTTTACCGAGCCGTGTGATGTCCATTCGTTCCATGTTCAGTATCCTCGGATGGAGAGATGAGGGCCTTCGGACTCCGCCATACGCTCTGACTTCGTCCCCGCCGCTGAGGCGGGCCACGGTCCTCTTCAGGTCGCCTGTCGGCTCGTAGGCGGCGACTAGCCTCTCCGTGCCGTCGCAGTCAGCCGTGAAGTATGCGTGACCACCCTGACGCACGTCGACTCTCTTTACCCTGCAATCCATCCACCCTGATGAATAGACCTTCCATTCGAGCTTGTTCTTCAGGTGGGCGTCTGTGTGTTGATTTGAGATGAAGACCATGTGGCCCTCGAGCTGCTCGTCGTAGCGCAGAAGTGAGAAAGCCCGTATGACCGACTTGGGCGAGTCTCCTCTGACTCCTGCGAAAACCGGGTCGGGGCCGTGAGGCGCGATGAGCACCTTTCTCTTCTGGTAATCGTAGTTGTTGAAGGTGCCCGGAAAGGTTTGCCTGTCCATTTCTGTTACTGAAGAGGAGTCGATCTCCCGCCTGACTCCCCAGTTCTCGCGTCTTCTGTAGGATATCAGCTCGTACGTGTGGTCGAAGCGCTCGTCAAAGGCGAGCGCACTGGCCGCCCCCACGACGCCCATCCCGTTACCCGCTTCGAATCTCTTTACTCCCTCCTCATCCAAGATCCTTCTTACCTTGTGCGGGCTGACGATTCCAGCGAGTGCTTGGAGATAGAGAGGCTCGAACTTGCGGGCACGGGCGGGGTCCTCAAGGAACGTCATGGCTGGGTTTGCACCCCCCTCAGCGTCTGAAAGCTCAGCGACCTTCGAAGTTAGAAGCGTGAACGCGCTCTCGGGGTCGGCGGCCTCGATCTTGAGGCAGACGGCCGCATTCCCCCGAGTCTTGAAGGGGACGTTAGGATTCAGCCTCACCAGCCTCGGGTAGCAAAGGACCTCGACGTCGGGCCTTAGGTCGACGGCGATCCTGTAAGCTAGATAGGTCGTGCAGAGACCGCGCGCCGAGTCGGTGTCGTCAATGCCGACGAGGCAGCGCATATCGTCGCTGGTAGGGCTGAGTTATTTTAACGTCGAAAGAGTCTGTGCCTATGCTTCCACGACTATCATGGTGAGGGTGCTTCTCACTTTGTCGAGCCTGCGGATGTGCCAGGTGATGGTCTCCTTCACTTTCTCCATCGTGTCGGCTTCGACTCTGGCTACGATGTCGTAGACTCCGTACACGACGTACACTTCCTTCACGTTGGGTATGTCCCTCAGCTTCTTCAGGAGGTCCTCTTCTGCACCAAGATCGGCGTTGACGAGAACGAAAGCTTGGGGAATCTGAACCACCTACCTGTCTCCCTTCCGTCCACAGATGTAGTAATAACCCTTGCTAATCTTGGCAACGTTGAATCATCGGTTTCTGCGTCCGAGTCGTCGTCTTTCCTTTGGGCGGGGGTTGCCGAGTTCAGACTGGGTTTCGGCTACGGAGTCTGCAACCGCCGACCTGAGAGCAGTCTGACTTCTGCGACCTGTCGAGTCGAAGCGCTGTGCAACTTCCGCTGAACCCCGCCAGAGGGGGAGTGTTAATACGTCGTGCCCAGAGCTCAGATCTGGAGTGTTAGGGGTCTTCGCGTTGGAAATGGGTCAGGACGACCCGACGAAGTGCACAGCCCGCAAGATGATCAACATGGATCTGGCAAGGGGCGTCGGCAGGAAGTTCCATGCCTCAGACACGGTGATCGTACTCAACCCGTACGCACACAGAATGCTGGCTCCTCCCGACGAGGGGGCGAAGTCGGTGCTGGTTGTCGACTGCTCGTGGAATCAGGCA
>JASIEW010000060.1 GCA_030045755.1 Nitrososphaerales archaeon | reverse complement strand
TCGTTCCGTCAATCCATTCGTATGCAGTCCGGCAATCGATTCCCTTCTCTCTGAGGAGCTCGGGTAGTCCTTCCAGCATTTCATCCGCCATGTACTTCATTGCAGACGCTCTGTCCCGGCGGAGACTTATCAAGTTCGCTGCTAATCCGGGCTTTGGCAGCCGAAGAGAATGCTGGCCGACCGTCATCTCGGCGAGGTCAGCTTCGAGCTACGCCCCCATGGCTTGGTCGATTGCGACTATGACAGTCAAGAGCGTGGTAAGCGGGAAGTCCTTGTCGTAGAGAGCAATCGCAAGGTTCAGGTGCGTCAGCGCGCTCAACGAGTCCATCATCCCCGAGCCTAGTAAGAGAGACGCCTCGAAGACTGTCGAACCGTCAGTCTTGGTCAACGAGAAGTTCATGAAACCGTTTTGAAATGATACGCTGCCAACTTGCACCCCGCTCGGATCCTCGATCGAGCACTTTGCGTTCATGCTTGAGCGTTGGAAGGGTCCGATGCTCGTGGTCCTCCTTTGCACGCTAATCTGAGTCGAAGACTTGACTGCATGCCCCGCGTCCTCTTCCTGCACAGTGGTACTCGTGAGGTGCCTCTTCGTCTCGATGTAACCCGTCGTCGTTTCGTTCCCGTCCAGGATCGCGTAGTTTTCGTGCATCATCCCCTGCTTCCTTGCGACGAGCACTACTTTCCCCACGGCGTCTTTGAGATACGTGTCAGAGATTATGTGAGCGCGTGCCCCCGGCCCTCTCTCTGCGGTAAACTGAATCGCTGTTTGGACGACAGCCTCGTCCGTTCCCTGAGCAGCGGGCGAAACGACATCGACGAACTGGTGGCCGCACGAGGTACAGAAAGCAGCCTGGTCGTCGTTCTGCGCCCCGCAAGCAGTGCAGTCCTTCAAGCGGCCAGAGGAAGAACGGGGATGTCATTATTGGTTCCGATTGGTAAGCTACGGCCCGAGGTCTGAAACGTAAGACGACCCGTTCCGCTTGTCGACCCTGAAGACGTGGTCGGCCATGGATTCGAGTTCTTTCTCATGTGAGACCAGAATCACCTGTGTGGAACCCAGCTCTTCCAGCAGCCCCCTCATCTTGTAGACCTGCTCCTTGCTGAACCCATCTGTAGGTTCGTCGAGAATCAGGAGTTCAGGTTGGGCCGAGATGCTCTCCCTCACCACGCAATTGAGGGCGAAGCGGTAGGCAAGAGCAATGCTTGTCCTCTCCCCTCCGCTCAGGGCCTCGAAATCTTGCTCGAAGCCTTCCCGTTCAAAGACTGGAGTGAAGTCTTCCCTCACCATGACAATCATGTCGGGGTCGTCTACAAGTGATGTGAAGAATCTCCTGAAGTGCTCGTTGAACCTCGACGCCGCCTGAGTCAGGGTCTGGTTCTCGATCAACTGTACAGCGGGCCTGAAGTAGGAGGATAGCCAAGTCTGGTACCTCTCTAGCCTTAGCGACTCGTCCAGCGCTTCCTGCATCCTCTTGACCTCCCCTGATAGCCTGTCCATGTCCCTGAGTCCGCTCGCGAGGTCAGACTGGGCCCGACTGAACCTGAGGCTGGATTGCTTGTCTTCCTCCCGGGCATCATCGAGTCTCCGTTCGAGATCTGCGACTTTCCCTGACAACCCCCTCATCTCGTTGACCTTGACCACAGATACGTCAAGATCGGCCTTTCGACTGGTCAGCTTCTCGATGGATATCTGGAGCTTCCCACGGACGGAACTGAGTTCAGAGCTGACTCTTTCGACGTCCTTGATGGCCACCGCGTGTTTGGACGCGGCGACTTCGTACTCGCTGGCCGCATGGAGGTCGGCAGCCAGAGTGACGACTGCGGCAGAGGCCCTCTTGATCTTCTCTTGAAAATCCGCGAGTTCGCGTTCTGAGTGCTCCGACCGGGCAGATATGTCGAAAGGGATCTTCTGTCCGCATAGAGGGCAGACCCCTTTCGAAACAAGATCTCTGGTCCTTGTTGTGTTAGCCTCGAGCACATCTTTAGCGTCGGCGAGCTTGGTGAGCCTCTCCTTCTCGGTGTCAAGGAACGACTGGGCCTCCTTTGCAGAAAAGCGGGGTTTGGGCATTTCTTTGAACTGCGTGATGACGGGCTCGAGCTCTCCGGACAGCTGGGTTTGGAGATCTTTCAGGGTCTCTTCGTGGTCGCCAATCTCTCTCCGGAGGTCGGAGACCTCTTGCCTCAGGCGGGGGACTGCAGCTTCGGCGCTGATCAGGCTCTCCCGCTGGCCGAGGTACTTCCTCCACTCTTCATCTAAATGGCTCACCAGCTTGGCGGCCTCAGCTTCCGCCTCCTTGAGCTTCGGGACTTCGGCTTCGAGGCTGGCGACAGCCTGGGCTGTTGAGGCGAGCTCTTCCTTCCTGTCGTAGATGCCCTCGCTCAATCTCTTGAGGTCGTGTGCTCTTTCTTTGATGGCCCTTTCGACAATCTCGGAGTTCTCGGCGGCCACCTGGTAGCTTTGGGCTCCGAGGATCCTTCGGATTACGTGCATCCGGTCTTCAGGGTTCTGGAGGACAACCTCCTTCATCTGTTCCTGAGGAGTGAAGACCGCATATCTGTAGACCAAGCTCTCTGCCTTGGGATGGGTGGGCTCGTTGTATCCTAGGATGGAGACAACCCGTTGCTTCAAGTCGCTGGGCGATAGTTTTGCCCTTTCCCCTTTGGAGGAGATGTAACACTCGTCCTGAACGACTTCTCGGCCTCTCACCTTCAGGTGTCGCTCGATTGTGTACTCCGCTTCTCCTGACTTGAAAGTCACGGAGACCCTCCCCGTCTGCGTCCCTTCACTGAGGAGATGGGAGCCTTTCAGATCGCTGAATCCGAAGAAGGCGAACTCAAGGGCATAGAGGATGGTGGACTTGCCCGAGCCAATGTCGCCTTCGAAGAGCACGATGCCTTCGGGGAAGTCGATGACGGTTTCCTCACTGTCCTTGTAGCTCCTGATGTTCTTGAGTTTCAGCCTGCGAATCAGCATCAGCTCTTCCCCTCTACGCCCAGAACGTCGATGCCGCGCTTCGAGACTCTTTCCTCGAAGTCGCCCTTGTTCTCGTTCTCTCTCTTGCCGTCCTTCAGAGTCTCTAACAGGGCCAGTGCGAGGTTGACTCCCTGGTTTCCTCGGAGTCTTGGTTCCTCTAACGCTACTGAAGATAGTTGCCGCTCAAAAGTCTCGCGCTCCGTTGTTTTCACCGGCTTTGGAGGAAGGAATTCATCAGGCGTTTCTTTCGAGGTAAGGTGGCTGTAGTTTGAGAGGACCGAAAGAGGCTGGGAAGCGAGGAACCGGTTCCTGATTTTGGCGAAGTCGATGTCTGAGGTCCTGCCTTCGGACAACTCCCCTTCGACAGTAAGGAGGACGACCTTGCCTTGGACGTCAGCCCTGGAGGCCAGACGAGTAAGTTCGCTTGCAGCCTGACTGGAGGACCTTCCCTGTGCCGAGTAGTGGAGCTCGACGGGCTCGCAGACCCTTACTGGGACGAATTCGACGTTCTTGACGCAATCTTGGTCGAACTCTGCAATATAGAATCCGTGTTCTTCGCCCCTCGCCATCTGGAGAAGTTCGGAGTAGTCGGTGGCGAATAGGGGCCCCGGATATGCGATGTTGACGTGTCCGGGGAGGTTGGCAATCGCTTTGCTGTGTACGTGCCCCCCTGCGTAGTACTGGAAGCCCACAGGGAGGGTGGCCGCTGGCATCGCTTCCATCATTTTCAGAGACTGAGGCTTCGTCTCTTCGAGGGCGCCATGAAATACGAAGATTTTGAAGCCCGGCTCGGCTTCGAGCTCCGTCCTGTCGAGGACCGCGAACTCTTCTCTGTCCATCGAGAGCTTCCTGCCTGAGATGCCACAGATCTTCGGTCCGGTGGGATCTTGGACGAAGGCCAGGCGGACGCTCTCCCGGCCGGCTGACATTCGCTCGGCCTTGACGAAGAGCCCTGCGCCATCGAGGACATCCACTATCGAGGAGTAGTTTGGGCTGAAATCGTGAGAACCGTATATCGCATAGAACCTAATCCCGGAGTCGACAGCCTGCCTCATCTTCTCAGCCGCGCGCCTGACCGAGGAGAGCTCCGGGATGTTCGAGTCGAATATGTCCCCGGCCAAGATGATGAACGCGACCTTCTCAGAGATGCACTTGTCGACCGCCGCGACGAAAGCGTCTACGACGAGCTTCCTTAGCTCCGGTTGGCGGAATGCCCCGATGTGTATGTCCGACATATGGGCGAACTTGGGCATGATTGACGGTCACTTCTGGGTCTATATTTGCGATGGCTGGATTAGTTTCACACTCTCCCCTTGTTGGGTTTAACTGATGCCGGAGGCCGCTATGCGGACGATGGGGAAGAAAATCACGTGGCTGTCCAGCGTGATGCCGTCGTCGGTGACCGGGCTGGAGGAGCCGATGGCAAGGTCAATCGAGGTCGTAGAGAGCCCTCCCGCGTGGATGTGCTTGCAGTGCAGGGGAGCCAAGCTCCTATGCGGGAAGCCGAGATGCCCGATAATCGTCAAGGCGCAGGCGATGGCGAAGCAGGGCCCACTGTTGTCTACCAGAGAGATAGACGGGTCGTCGCCCCCAGGGGTTTTCGTAGGCAGGCTCGGCTACCCGAAGGTCTCGATAGGTCCGATGGTTCCGCCGATATACGGCGACACGGCTCTCATGGACTTCCCCGAGGAGTGGTTGGGCAGGCCGATTGACGAGATTGTGGAATACAGGTACTCGCTGGTGAGAGGAAACACGAGGGCCGGCGTCGACGACGCGAGGTCGCCTGGCAGACTGCTGTCCTCGTTGCAGGAGCTGGCGATGGCGAGGAGGCCCGTGGATGTTGAGCTGAAGCTCACGAAGGCGCCCCGGAGAATACTGACCCTCAGCGAGGACACCCAGCCGTATGGCCCATCGGCGCCCCTTGACGGGGTCAAGGTGGGAAACGAGCCTGCAGACAAGAGGATTGAAACCGCGTACTACGACAGAAGTCTGAAGGCGGTCGACGCGGTGGAGGAGGTGTACTCCAAGGGCGTTGCCGTGACGAGGATTCAGAAGGCGTTCAGTTTGGGCATGTTCGGAGACGGCGGAAGGCGGAAGTTAGTCCCCACGCGTTGGAGCATCACCGCGGTGGACAGCTCGATAAGCCTGGGCCTGGTCGAGAAAATCAAGAGGAGGCCCACCATAGACGAGTATCGGGTCTACGGTTTCAGGGTCTACGACAACCAGTACGTGGCCATCCTGCTGCCCGAGCCTTGGAGGTTCGAGTGGATCGAGGCGTGGTTCCCTAATACAACCTGGAACCAGTTCACCACGGCGCCCTACATGATAGGGGACTACGAGGA